>JAPKCR010000095.1 GCA_026421135.1 Sulfitobacter sp.
CGCCCCTCCGCTGTCGACCAGTGTAATCACGGGCAGTCGGTTTTGCCACGCAATACGCTGTGCCCGCACATGTTTCTTGCAGGTCATGCCAAAGTAGGTTCCACCTTTCACAGTCGCATCATTGGCGATAATCATGCACTGGCGACCCTCGATCACCCCGATTCCGGTGATGATGCTGGCCCCCGGTGGCACGTCTTCATATTTCCCAAGCCCTGCCAAATCGCCCAGTTCAAGAAACGGGCTGCCCGGATCAATTAGCCGCTCTACCCGTTCACGGGGCAGCATTTTGCCTTTGGCCACATGACGCTCGCGCGCCTTCTTTGGTCCACCGATGCGTTGCGCGCGGCGCAACTCATGCAACTCGTCCAGTTTCCCGCGATAATGCGCCTCGTTGGCGCGAAACTCTTCCGACCCTGTGTTGATCGTCGTTTTCAGCTGGGTCATGGCAACTCCGGAAATTCACTGAGAGTAAGTGCAACTTTGGCGGCACCCGGCTTTTCAAACGTGTTGGCTGCGACGATTGTGACATCCGCTTTGAAAACCAACGCTTCTCGTAGCCGGGTTTCGATGGTTGATTTCAGGTCGGGATCGTCCTGGGGCGATCTGTCCGGACCGCGCTCCACGATCACTTTCAGGGCACCCTGAGTGGTGTGGCCGTCAAAATCGGCCACCACGCGCAAAATCCCGTTGGTGTCGGGCATCATGTCATTGATGATGCTGTGAATTGCGGACGGAAACACATTCGCGCCGCGCACGATCAACATGTCGTCAGTGCGCCCAACACAGCGGATTTTTGGCCCAGTTCGACCGCACGAACAGGAAGTGCCCAGAACTTCGATGAAGTCCCCCGACCGAAAGCGCAATACAGGGCTGGCTTGACGGGTGATGGCAGTATAGATCATTTCGCCTTTTGCGCCCTCGTCAAAGGGGATGATTTCGCCGGTATCCGAGTCCAGAAGTTCGGTAATGATGTGATCCATGCTGACCATATGCATGCCGGATTGATCGTCGCATTCTGCCCAATAGGCCACGCCCAGATCGGTGCCGCCCAGCATTTCGCAACATTTGGCACCCCAGAGTTCCTCAATACGGTTGCGAATGGCAGGAATGCCGCCGCCCGGCTCGCCGCCGACAATAATGCGTTCGACGCCCAGCTCCGAGGCTTTGACCCCAAGAATTTCCTCGGCCTTTTCGCCAAGATGCAACACAAAGTTCGGCGCCCCGACGATACAGCGCGGGCGGGTGTCGGCGCAGGCCCGCAACAGCCGGTCCGCCCCGCCATCAGCGCCGATCGGCACATCAACAGCACCCATGTATTGCAGCGCCTGCATCACCGGAATACCGCCGACAAAGCCTTTGGCCAGCGAAAACCCGTGCAACACCAGGTCACCGGGGCGGATGCCGTTGGCAAAGAAACACCGCGCCGACATTTCGTTCCAGACTTCGACATCTGTTTCAGTCAATGCCACATACGACGGGCTGCCGGTAGTGCCGGACGACGCCTGCATCTGGATGACGTCTTTTGGGTCTGCCGCCAGATGTCGGCCAAAAGGCTTTCGCGACGCAAGGCTTTCGCGGATGTCGGTCTTGAACGTATAGGGCAGCTTTTGCAGGTCTTCGATGGTGCGAATATCGTCAAATGCGACGCCCGCCTGAGCTAGAATATCGCGGTAAAAATCGGAGTTCTCTTTCAGATAAGCCATCTGCGCGACCAGGTTTTCCTCCTGGACGCGGCGCACCGCGTTCGGCGGAGCCATTTCGATGTCATGCCAGCATTCGGCATTTGCCTTTTCCAACGCATCCGCGCGGCGGTACTGCATTGCGAATTTCATATCATCGCCCTCCATTCACATTTGCCCGGCTTAATAGGACCGGGGCAAACCCATGACTTTGTTGCCAATATAGCTAAGGCACAATTCCCTGTTCACCGGGGCGGTGCGCAACAGGCGCATCATCGGATACATCTCGTAGATGCCGGTGTCTTCGGTGAAACCCGACCCGCCATGCGCCTGCAACGCGGCATCCACCGCCTCGATCCCGGCCTCGGCGGCGGCGTATTTCGCCATGTTCGATGATTCCCCCGCGGGCAGTTTGTGGTCAAATTCCCAAGCCGCACGCCGGGTCATCAAGCTGGCCATTTCGACATTGGTATAGGCCTTGGCCAGCGGATGCTGCACACCTTGGTGCGCGCCGATCGGCTGGTCGAACACGTTGCGTTCACTGGCATAAGTCACTGCCTTGTTGAGCGCAAAGCGACCGATACCACAGCACAAGGCACCCAGAATGATCCGTTCGGGGTTGAGCGAATCAAACAGGATATTGAACCCCTCGTCGACGTGACCCACCACATCCTCGGGGCCAAGGTCCACATCGTCAAAGAACAGGGTCCACTGTTCCTCGGGCAACGGGATTGAAATGCGTACCCGTTGCATGTCGACGCCCTTTTTCTTCAGATCGACTGCAAATAGCGTAAAGCCATCGGTCTTGCGGGCCACCTGATCGAGCGGTGTGGTGCGCGCCACAACAAGGCAGTAGTCCGACACATCCGCGCCAGTGATGAAGGTCTTTTCGCCAGACAGAGAAAACCGGTTGCCGTTGCGCTTAGCCATCGTCTTGGTTTTCATTGAGTTCGATCCGGCACCGGGTTCGGTGATTGCAAAACAAAACTGGATGTCACCCTTGCAAGCGGCTGGAAGCAGCTCTTTTTTGTGGAATTCGGTTCCGTGTGTCGCCAGATGCGCCATCGACATCGTCGGCCCAACCACCATCATCAGCAGCGGGATGCCATGGTTAGCTGTGCCCTCCATGAACAATGCCATTTCGGTCATGCCCAGCCCGGCACCACCATATTCCTCGGGCACCATGATGCCCAGAAAGCCGTCATCGGCGATCTGTTGAAACATCTCTTTGGGAAACTCATGGCGGCGCGCGTGTTCCAGCCAATAGGTATTGTCGTAACTTTGCGCCAACTGGCCACCATATTCATAAATCTGGCGCTGTTCGTCGTTCAGGTTGAAATCCATTGTTCAGATCTCCGGTCTATTGTTTGAAATCAGGCGTGCGGCGGCTTTCGAAGGCGTCCAAACCTTCGGCCACATCCGCACTAGGCAGGGCGCGCACTGCAGCGTCACGTTCCAGTCGCATCTGCTGATCAACCGTCATGTCTGCGCCTTCGCGCGCCAGCCGTTTCATTTCGGCTATGCCGGGCCGTGATCGGGTTGCGATGGTCTGGCAATATTCCTGCGCCGCTATGTGCAGATCACTGTCCGGCACGATGTAGTTGATCAGACCCGCGTCTTTCGCGTCACCCGCCCCCAGCCAGCGGGCCGAAAACATCAGGTCCAATGCGCGGCGTTGCCCCATCAACCGGGTCAGCCTCTGGCTGCCGCCCCAACCGGGGATCAGCCCGAACTGGGCGTGCTGGTCGCCGAACTGGGCGGTTTCAGCGGCAAAACAGACATCCGCCGCCAGCATCAATTCGATCCCACCTGCAAGGCACAAACCTTGAACCGCGACGATGACGGGTAGGGGGCATTGCTCCAGCTTGCGCAGGTTGTCCATACCAAAGCCGATGAAATGGTCCAGCGCGACTGGATCGTATAACTTTTCCTTGACCTCGGTCAGATCGGCACCGGTGCAGAAATGCTTGCCCTGTGCGCGAATCAAAATGGCGCGTACCTCGCGGTTGGCCTCGAATTCGGCGCGGGCGGCAGCGATGCCCTCGTGCACCTCCAACGACAGGCAGTTGAACTTTTCCGGACGGCTCAACTCGATGATGCCGACATTTCCTTCAATTCTAGCAGTTACCGGAGTGCTCATTTCGCCGCCCCTTTGGATTTGTTGTCGTATTGCAGCGCAACCCGGCCGACTTTTTCACGCGCGATCACCAGTTTCTGGATCTGCGCGGTGCCGTCGCCGATCTGCAGGCCAAGCACATCGTTGTAGCGCTGGTGATGCGGCAGGTCGGTGGTGTAGCCATAATGCCCGTGCAGGATCAGGCATTGATGGATGATCTCGCAGCAAGTCTTGGGAAGATACCATTTGCACATCGCGGCTTCGGATGTGTGTGGCAGGTTCTGGTCCCGCAGATTCAGCGTATAATAGCAAAGCTGGCGCATCATCGTCAGCTGGGTTTCGGCTTCGGTCAGCGGAAAGCTGACGCCCTGATACTGTACCAGCGGCGCGCCAAAAGCCTCGCGGTCTTGCACGTAGGCCCAAGTTTCATCAACGGATGCCTGCGCCGCACCCAGACATTCCAGTCCAATCAGTGCACGGCTGAAATCAAATCCGGCCATGATCGAGCCAAAGGCGCGGTCTTGTTCGGCCATCATGTTTTCGGCGGGCACATATACATCATCGAAAAACACCGATCCCCGCCCGACAGGTTTGGTTCCGATATCGTCGAAATGGGTACGGCTGATGCCCTTTTCGGTCAGGTCTACGAAGAAGGCACTGACGCCTCTAGATCCGCCCTCGGGGTTGCTAGTGCGGGCAAAAACTACGGCTGCATCGGCCTGATCGGCAAAGCTCATCGAGGTTTTTTCACCGCTCAGACGCCAGCCGTTGCCAAATTTTTCGGCCTTGAGCTGCAGGTTGGCGGCATCCGAACCTCCACGCGGTTCTGTCAGACCCAACCCGATGACCACATCACCCGAGATGACTTTTGGCACCCATTCCGCCGCGATTTCAGACGAGGCATGCTTAGCGACCATGCCGCCCATAAGAGACCCAAGAAGCTGAATGTAGCTGGCGTTGAAATCAGCATAGGCGATCTCTTCGACAATCAGTCCGGCGGTGACGGACTCCAGGCCCAACCCGCCATATTCCTCGGGCAGGTCAGGGGCAATCAGGCCAAGCGCGCCCATTTCACGGATCAGTTCCCGATCAAACGTATGGCCCGAGGCCCGTTTCTGATAGCCAGGGGCCAATTTATCACGCGCAAACCGTGCGGCGAGATCGCGAAAGGTTTTTTGATCTTCTGTTGGCTGAAACTGCATTCCTAAATTTCCTCCCAGAGTGTCGGATTCTATCTTTTCATAAAACCTAACAAATGTTAGAAAGTGAGGCAAGCCGTAAAGGGAGATCTCCATGAATCAGAACCAAAAGAGAACGAGCGCATTCGATAATTTGCTGTCGCCGCTTCGCGTTGGGGCATTTGAATTGCGCAACCGCGTTATCATGGGCTCGATGCACACGCGGCTTGAATCCGGGCCCGATCCAATTACCAGGCAGGCCGCGTTTTACGCCGAACGCGCGCGTGGCGAGGTTGCGCTGGTTATCACTGGAGGGTTCTCCCCAAATAGCGAGGGGTTGCTGGAGCCAGGCGGTCCCCGTATGGACGATGCCGTCGAAACTGCCACGCTGCGGCCCATCTGTGATGCGGTCCACACAGAGGGCGCACTGATCTGCGCCCAACTTCTGCATGCGGGGCGGTACGCCAAGGTCGAAAACTGCGTCGCACCGTCGCCGATCCGCTCCCCGATCAATAAATTTGTTCCCCGTGAACTTACCCATGAAGACATCGTTCGCACGATCAATAATTTTGTCACCGCCGCTGCCAATGCGCAGGCCGCCGGTTTCGACGGGGTCGAGGTGATGGGATCCGAAGGCTATCTGCTGAACGAATTTACGGTGCCCCATACCAACAAGCGCACCGATGACTGGGGTGGCAGTGTCGAAAACCGCCATCGCTTGCCGGTAGAGGTCGTGCGCGCCGTGCGCGATCACTGCGGCCCGGATTTCATGATTATCTACCGGATTTCTGCTGCGGATCTTATTGAAAACGGTGCCCCTGCCGAAGAAATCGCGTTGCTGGCCCAGAAAGTCGAGGCTGCAGGCGCCGATATGCTGAACACCGGTATCGGCTGGCATGAGGCGCGCGTGCCGACCATCGCATATCCTGTGCCCCGCGGAGCGTGGCGTCAGGCAGCTGCGAATGTGAAGCGCGCGGTGTCGATCCCCGTCGTGGCTTCGAACCGGATCAACACGCCTGAACTGGCCGAGGACATTATCGCCAGCGGCGATGCGGATCTGATTTCGATGGCGCGCCCTATGCTCGCCGACCCGCATTTCGTCCGCAAGACTCGACAAGGGCGCACGGATGAGATCAACACCTGCATCGCCTGTAATCAGGCCTGTCTTGACTATATATTTTCGGAACGTGTGGCAGGATGTCTGGTGAACCCGCGCGCCGGGCGCGAAACTGAATTCCACGACAATGTGGCGACCGTGCCCAAAAAGATCGCCGTGGTCGGGGGCGGAGCGGCTGGCTTGGCCAGCGCGGCCGAGGCCGGACGGTTGGGTCACGACGTAACCCTATTTGAGGCCACCGACACATTGGGTGGGCAACTGAATCTGGCACGCGCCGCCCCCGGCAAAGACGAATTTGACGAAACGCTGCGCTATTTCCGGGCGCAATTGCACAAACACGGTGTGGTCGTGAAACTGGGCACAGCTGCTTCAGCCACGGATCTGGGCGGCTTTGACCATGTGGTGATCGCCACTGGTGTGACGCCGCGATTTCCGGATGTGCCGGGTATCGACCATCCCAAGGTGGCGACTTATGCGCAGATCCTGTCAGGCGAACGCCGCGCGGGTGCGCGGGTTGCGGTGATGGGAGCAGGCGGTATCGGCTTTGACGTGGCAGAGTTCTTGGTCACGGCACCGGCCGAAACAGAACAAAGCGCCGTGTTCTTTAGTGTTTGGGGCGTGGATGGAAAATTCACCCGGCCCGGGGCGCTGAGTGGCGATCCGCTGGCTCCGGTTCCTGGCACACGTGCAGTGACCGTGCTGCAACGCAAACCCAGTAAACCGGGCAAGGCTTTGGGCGTGTCCACGGGGTGGATATTGCGCAACGCCTTACGCAAACGCGGGGTCAAGATGCTGACCGGTGTCAGCTATGACCGGATTGACGATACCGGACTACACATCACGCTGGATGGCGCGCCAATGAGCGTCGAGGCCGACACGATTGTTCTGTGCACCGGGCAGGAGCCGGTGCGCGCGCTATATCAGGCGCTGACGGATCAGGGCGTTGTTGCCACCATGATTGGCGGCGCGAAAGAGGCCTCCGAGCTGGATGCGCTGCGCGCCATCGACGAAGGGGTCAGGCTGGTGCAGACCTTCTGATCCGCCTGATTGATGAATTCACCGGCCAAACGCGGCTGCGTTCTCGGTGATGAAACCCGCGAACCGGCGGGCAGGGCGGCCCAGAACGTCCTGCACCGTGGTTTCGGTGCCAGACAGATATCCTTTCGGGGCAAGTCCGGCCAGTTCTATCATCGCATCGGCGACCTCTGCGACCATGCCGGATGTTATCATATTGGCGCGCGCCTCGTCGGGGCCAACGGCGCGGCGAGTGATGTCGCGGCCAAGCGTTTGCGTCAGCAGCGCCGCAA
>JAPKCR010000725.1 GCA_026421135.1 Sulfitobacter sp.
CCCGTCGCGACCTTGACCGTGGAAAAGAAAATCAGCAGGGCAACGGCCGTCACGATTTCTGGCACCATCAGGGGTTGATTGATGATCAGATATATTACCGTTTTCCCCGTGAACTTTCCGCGCCGTGTGGTGCCCAAAGCGGCCATCGTCGCCACGGTAGTCGAAATCACAGAAGCCCAAACCGCAATAATTAGTGACCGTGCGGTGGCGTCTTGCACCGCTTCGTTTTTGGCGGCAACGGCGTACCATTCCAACGAAAACCCGCCCCATTGGTTGACTGAATTGCCGCCGTTAAATGAATAGAACACCAGCGTAATGATCGGCGCATAGAGCAGCACAAACGCAAGGATCGCGATAAAGGTAAAGCCGGGCAGGGTGGTGACGTCAAAAGCGCGAGGTTTAGCCATTGGTGTCATCCCGTGATGAGACCCGTGTGTAGATGATCAGCGACACGAGAACGACCAGCAGCAACAGGCTGGAGAGCGCCGCGCCAAGGGGCCAATTCTGACCTTGGCCAAATTGTAATTCGATAAAGTTGCCGATCATCATGTTCTTGCCACCGCCCAGAACACGGGGCGTTACATAGGCACCAAGGCTGGGAATGAACACCAGAATGGACCCTGCAATAATACCCGGTTTGATGATGGGCAGGATCACCCCGCGCAGCACCTGCCACCGCGAGGCATAAAGATCATACCCTGCCTCGATCAGGCGGAAATCAAATCGGTCGATGGCGGCGTAAAGGGGCAGAACCATCAGGGGCAGATAGACGTAGGTCATGCCAATGAGCACGGCCGTGTCGGTGTATAAAATTTGGATCGGCTCAGAAATCAGATTAAAGTGCATCATGAAAGTGTTGAGGATACCTTGGTTTCGGATCACCTCCATGATCGCAAAGGTGCGGATCAGCAGGTTTGTCCAAAACGGAATGGTAATCAGAAATAGCCAGAATGCGCGCGACTTTGCCGGGCGTGTGGCGATGAACCATGCTGTGGGCAAGCCAAAGCCAAAAGTGATTACCGTCGTCGCGATGGACAGTTTGACCGACCGCCAAAAGATTGACAGGTTCGCGTCGGCAAGGGTGACTGTCTGGTCAAAAATGTCCCGCTCAAATAGAACGCGGAACCATCCTTCGCCTGACAAAACCCACCGGACGCCAGAATAGTCGCCTTTTTCTAGAAAGGAATATAGTGCGACGATCAACAACGGGCCGCTTGCCGCCAGCACCAGCAGGATCAGCGCGGGCGCTGACAAAAGCCATCCATCAACACCTTTGCTGCGACGGGCTTTGCGCGGGCTCATGATTTCAAGACCTGTACGGCCTGCGCATCGATTGCGATACCGACCATGTCGCCAACCCCGAATGCTCCGGTTGATTTTGACTGAATGCGGGCAACCAATGGGCTGCCGTCGTTCAGTTCAATCGTATAGTGGGTGTCGGTTCCCATATAGGTTGCTTCGGTGATCTTGCCGCTTATGTCGCCATTGGCCGATGTGATGCTGACCTGCTCGGGCCGGACTGCCAAAGTTACGGCACCCGTTTCGCCATCCAGTGGTACGGCCAACAGATCGCCTGTTCCGATCCGAATCTGATCGCCCTCGACGGTTCCGTCCAGAAAGTTGGTCTCGCCGATGAAATCTGCAACGAAACGGTTTACGGGACGGTCATAGATATCGTGCGGTGTGCCGACCTGCAAAAGCGCGCCCGCTGACATGACGCCGATCCTGTCCGACATGGTCAGTGCTTCTTCTTGGTCATGGGTTACGAAAACAAAGGTAATCCCGGTTTCGGACTGAAGCCGCTTTAGCTCGCTTTGCATTTCCTTGCGCAACTTCAGATCCAACGCCGACAGCGGTTCGTCCAGCAAAAGCACCTGTGGTTCGGGGGCCAATGCGCGGGCAAGGGCCACACGCTGCTGTTGCCCGCCAGACAATTGCTGCGGCAGACGGTTTGCAAAATCCTCAAGCTTGACCAAGGCAAGCACGCGGTCCACCGCCGTGGCCACATCCGCCGACGACGCCCCGCG
>JAPKCR010000001.1 GCA_026421135.1 Sulfitobacter sp.
CGCTGGCGTTGATCACACGCGCCGCCGAAGGGTCGGCACGGGATGCAACGTCCTTGCTGGACCAGGCGATCAGCCACGGTGCCGGCGAGACAACTGCGATCCAAGTGCGCGCGATGCTGGGGCTGGCGGACCGTGGCCGTGTGCTGGACCTATTTGACATGATCCTGCGGGGTGATGCGGCGGGTGCCTTGAATGAGTTGAGCAGCCAATATTCAGACGGGGCCGACCCGATGGCCGTGCTGCGCGACCTTGCAGAAATCACCCACTGGGTGTCGGTCGTTAAAATCACACCCGATGCTGCCGAAGACCCGACCGTTTCGCCCGAAGAACGCAGTCGCGGCCTGACAATGGCCGAAACCTTGCCGATGCGCGTGCTCACGCGGTTATGGCAAATGCTGCTCAAGGCACTGGACGAGGTCGCAAGCGCACCCAATGCGATGATGGCCGCTGAAATGGCAATCATCCGGTTGACCCACGTAGCTGACCTGCCCAGCCCGGAAGAGTTGGTGCGCAAACTTGGCAATACCACACCACCCCCTGCTGCGACGCAATCACATGCCTCAACAGGCGGTGGCAGCGGTAGCGGCGGTGGCACCACAACCGCGATGGCAGGGCAGCATATTCAATCAGGCGGGTCGTCCGGTGCCACTATGATGGCAACCGCCCCCGCTATCGACCAAGCCCTCGCGCGGTTTCCCAGCTTTGAGCATGTTGTGGAACTGATCCGCACCAACCGTGATGTAAAGCTGCTGGTCGAAGTCGAAAACACCGTGCGGCTTGCAGCATATCAACCAGGTCGAATTGAATTCACGCCAACCGATGCCGCGCCGCGCGACCTCGCTCAACGTCTCGGCACACGACTGCAACTATGGACCGGCAACCGCTGGGCGGTCATCATCGTTGGCGACAGTGATACGAAAACCATCGCTGAAATTCGCGACGCCAAAGAAAATGCGCTGAAATCTCAGGCTGAAAGCCACCCCTTGATGCAGGCCGTTATGGCCACATTTCCGGGTGCAAAAATCCTGTCGATCCGGACCCCGGAAGACATTGCAGCCGCCGCAGTCTCGGAAGCCCTGCCCGAAGTCGAAGACGAATGGGACCCTTTCGAGGACGACTAGTGGCCAAACAGGCCGCCCCTTGTCCGACGGGCCGACAGTCCGCATATAACTTAAGACACGAAATTCAGGAGACGACACAATGTTAAAAGGTTTGGGTGCCATGGGTGACATGGCCAAGATGATGAAAGCCGCGCAGGAAATGCAGGGCAAGATGGCGCAAATGCAAGAAGACATGCATAACATCATCGTAGAAGGTGAATCCGGTGCGGGCCTTGTCAAAGCGACATGTACAGCCAAAGGCGAATTGAAATCGCTCGACATTGATCCTTCGATCTTTAACAGCGACGACAAAGAGGTCGTAGAAGACCTGATCCTTGCCGCGATCAAAGATGCGCAATCCAAAGCCACCGATCGCGCACAATCCGAGATGAGTAAGCTTACCGAAGGCATGGGCCTGCCCGCCGATATGAAGCTGCCGTTCTGATCTTGCCAAATGGGTCTAAATCCTCGTCGAAGTCCTAAAACCACTCTTTGAAGCAACACGCGGAGCCCGTAGTTTTGAGCAGCACACGCGATATCGACGCGCTAATTGATCTGATGTCGAGGCTTCCAGGCCTTGGCCCCAGATCGGCGCGTCGCGCGGTGCTGCATTTGATCCGAAAACGCGCCCTGCTGCTGACCCCCCTTGCCGACATGATGCAGACAGTCGCCGTGACGGCGCGCGAATGTCTGAATTGCGGCAATGTGGGCACCAGTGATGTGTGCGATATCTGTTCGTCTGAAAAACGTGCCAATGGCGAACTTTGCGTCGTCGAAGACGTGGCAGACCTTTGGGCGATGGAACGCTCGGGTGTCTTTAAAGGGCGCTATCATGTGTTGGGTGGTACCTTGTCAGCGCTTGATGCCATCGGACCGCAGGAGTTGCGAATTCCCCGTCTGATTGACCGTGTGGCGACCGAAAACATCAGCGAGGTTATTCTAGCATTAAATGCCACCATCGACGGTCAGACCACCGCCCACTACATCGCTGATCAGCTTGATGGCCAAGTTCGCCTGACATCATTGGCCCAAGGTGTGCCCATCGGCGGTGAGCTGGATTACCTTGACGATGGTACGATTACAGCGGCCATGCGGGCGCGCAAATCAATCTGATTTCTGGCGCAGTTTTGCCAAGGAAATCAGCGCTGCGTCCCGTTCCGCTTCCAATTCAGCGATACTGCGTCCGGCGGCCTCTTTCGCGACGCCCCTCACCAATTTTTCGCGCACGTCAGTAGTCAGGCTGGGATTGCCCAAATCTGCCCAGCGCTTTTCCTGACTGGCCCCGAGGTGGTCCAAATACCCAGCCATACCGCCCGTGCCACCGCCCAGATGATAGGCCATATGAGCGCCCAGTACCGACCACCGCAGTCCGGGGCCGTTAACAAGCGCTTTGTCCACCGCGTCGACATCGGCGATCCCTTCGGCAACGATGTGCACGGCTTCGCGCCACAAAGCAGATGCAAGGCGGTTCGCGATATGACCGACAGCTTCTTTTTTCAGCCTGACGGGCACCGACCCCAGCCCTCTATAAAAGGCCTCAGCCCAGCCGACAATTGCGTCGTTTGTCCCGAAAACCTCGACTAGTGGCACCAGATGGGGCGGGTTGAACGGATGCGCGGTGATCAGACGTTGTGGGTGTTTCATGCCTACAGACAGATGCGACCACGGGTGCGCCGACGTGCTGGAGGCGATAATGACATCATCCGCAACAAGCGCTTCGACCTGCGCATAGAGGTCTTGTTTTAACGGCACGCTTTCGGGTGCGTTTTCTTGCACCAATCGCACCCCCTGAACCGCCATCCCAAGATCTGCGCAAAGCTGCAGTGACCCTTGTGGGCCAGTCGCCCCACCGATTTCATCCAATTGTGCCAAAGGTCCGGACACCCGTTCCTGAAAACCGGAAAGCACCTGCGGGTTTGGATCCCACGCGCGCACATCATGGCCCGCGCGTAAAAACAACGCGGTCCAACTGGCCCCAATCAGACCACAGCCCAAAACTGCGACAGAGGTTTTCTCGGACATCAATGGTCCCTTTGCAAAATCAACGCACTGTCGTGCAGCGGAAAACTTGCATTGCCCTAAACAACTGTATCCAGCTCAAGCACTGTCTCAACGCCGTTCTCAAGAACATAGACGCATCCCTGACGGTTTGTCAGCTGTCCCAACTCGGGTCGGCTGAGGCCGCACAATTCGCCGCGCAGCAACTGACCGCTAAGGCCATGGGCTACGATCACGGTGGGTTGTGTCAGCGTCGCAACAAAATCCCGAACCCGGGCCTGAAATGTATCAAACCCCTCGCCCCCCGGTGCGGCTGCATAAAACTCTATGTGGGGACTGTGCGGTGTTATGCCTTCGGGCAGGTTCTTGAATATATCCGCACGCAAATGGCCTTCCCAGTCACCTGCAAAAACTTCCTTCAGGCGGTCATCGGTTTCATAATCCCGTCCGTTCAGCGCGATATCCGCTGTCTGTCGCGTGCGCTTTAACGGCGACACAATACAGGGTGGATTGTGCGCAAGAATAGGAGCCATCAGTCGCGATTGCTGATGTGCATGCTGGACCCCTCGCGGCGAAAGCACCGATTCGGTTTGCCCCTGAACGCGCCCTTCGGCGTTCCATTCGGTCTCACCGTGACGCAAGAACCAGACCTTGGGATAGGATTTCATCGTCAGATGACCTTTCAAAAATGCTATTTGAGCGCAGTCTGACCGATGACGGCCCAAAGGCCAAGTCGATGATGTCGCCGTGCCAAGCGTATTGCCGGCGCGGCGGCTAGAGTTCTTAGCTGTCGTAACCCGGATTGGTGCGCTTTAGCTTGCGCATCAAACCCGGCCAAACCAGATTGTCCCCCGATCCTGGAGTGAACGCGCCCGCTGCTTGGCTGGCTACCAAATCGGCCATGTCTTGGGTTTCTTCGTGCAGGTGTTCTGCGCTGCCTGCAGCTTGGGCAAAAATTTGGGTTTTGCAGGCGTTTTCAAGGAAATACATCCGCAAAAAGGCCAGTGCACAGTTCGGCCCAACCGTCAGCGTGCCGTGATTGCGCAGCATCAGCAGGTTTTTGTCGCCGATGTCATTCACAATTCGATCGCGTTCATCAAGGTTCAGCGCGATACCTTCGTAATCGTGGTAGGCTAGGTCGTTGTTCACAATCATCGAGAATTGCGTATAGCGGCGCAGACCGCCTTTTTGCACTGACACCGCCACACCATAGGGCGTGTGCACATGAATCACACAGCCGGCGTCATGGCGCGCGGCGTGGATGGCCGAGTGAATAGTGAACCCCGCCGGATTGATAAAATACGGCGTTTCCTGACAAATATTGCCGTCCAGATCGATCTTTACCAGCGCCGATGCTGTCATTTCATCGAACATCAAGCCGTAGGGGTTGATCAGGAACCGTTCCTGCCCATCCTCGTCCGGCAAGCGGGCCGAGATGTGGGTGAACACCAGATCGGTCCATCCGTGCAGTGCGCACAGTCTATAAGTCGCGGCCAGTTCGCAGCGCAATTTCCATTCTGCCTCAGACACTTTGCCCTTAAGGCTCGGCAAATCAGCGGGATCGGGAATGTCAAAACCCGTTCCCCGTTGCAGCGCTGATTGATCATTCATCGGTCACTCCTCCCTTAAAGTTGGGGAACTATAGCGCGGCAAAGGGTGGCCGAGGCAAGCGCCATTCCCAGAAGACCCGCTGTCGTTCCCACAAATTAACAGTATATCTTGCGCAGTTGAGGTGGATATTTCTGCTTTAGTGTACTATCGCATACCAAACTTCCTGAAAGGCTTGAAACCATGGCTGATACGAACACTCCTGACATCATTTACACCAAGGTCGACGAGGCACCCGAGCTGGCGTCCTATTCCTTGCTGCCAATCATCCGCAGCTTTGCCAATGCGGCAGGCGTGTCGGTTGGTACGCGCGACATCTCGCTGGCTGGTCGTATTCTGGCGGCCTTTCCTGACGCGCTGACCGCTGATCAAAAGCAATCAGATGATCTGGCCGCGATGGGTGACCTGGTGAAAACACCTGATGCCAACGTGATCAAGCTGCCCAACATCTCGGCTTCGGTTCCGCAGTTGGTTGCCGCCGTCAAGGAACTGCAGTCCCAAGGCTACGCCCTGCCCGACTATCCCGAAGCCCCAAGCACCGACGCTGAAAAAAAGGTCCGCGCCGCCTATGACGCGATCAAGGGATCGGCTGTAAACCCCGTGCTGCGCGAGGGCAACTCTGACCGCCGCGCTGCGACTGCGGTTAAGAAATATGCGATGGCCAACCCGCATTCGATGGGCACATGGTCCAAGGACAGCAAAACCAAAGTATCCGCCATGTCCGGCGGTGATTTCTTTTCCAACGAGAAATCCCTGACACTGACGGACGCCCAAGCCGGTGCCGCTAGAATCGTTCATGTTGCGGCTGACGGGTCCGAGACCGTGCTGAAAGACGGCGTGACTTTCCCTGCGGGCACAGTGGTCGACACAACGTTCATGTCTGCGAAGGCGCTGGATAAATTTCTGGCCGAGCAGATCGAAGAAACCAAGAAAGACGGCACGCTGTTCTCGTTGCACATGAAAGCGACGATGATGAAGGTTTCGGACCCGATCATTTTCGGCCACGCTGTGCGCGAATTCCTAAAGCCCGTGTTCGAAAAATATGGCGACGAACTGAAGGCCGCAGGCGTGAACCCGAACGCCGGTATTGGCGACATGATGGCCCGGATCGAGGACAACGCCGAGATCAAGCAAGCGGTCAAAGATGCAATGGCGTCGCGTCCACCGATGTATATGGTCAACTCTGACAAGGGCATCACCAACCTTCACGTCCCGTCTGACGTGATCATCGACGCGTCCATGCCCGCGCTGATCCGAGCAGGCGGCAAGGGCTGGGGCCCGGACAATAAGGAACACGACACAAATTGCGTGATCCCTGACAATTCCTATGCCCCCGTCTATGACGAAAGCATCAAATATTTCAAAGAAACCGGCGCGCTGGACCCGACAACTTCGGGTACTGTGCAGAACATCGGTTTGATGGCCCAAAAGGCCGAAGAATACGGCTCGCACCCCACCACGTTTGAAATCCCAACCGATGGCACGGTCAAGATGATCGCGGCCAATGGCGATGTGATTTCCGAACATAGCGTTGAGGCGAATGACATCTGGCGCGCCGCATCGGCCCGCAAAGCGCCTATCGAAGACTGGGTGCAACTGGCCATCGACCGCCAAAAAGCTGAAGGCTGCGAAGCGATTTTCTGGCTGGACGCAGACCGCGCCCATGACGCCGAGTTGATCGCCTATGTAAAGCCAATACTCGAAGCGAAAGGCGTGGCTGACAAGTTTCAGATAATGTCCCCAGCCAAGGCCACACGTCAAACGCTCGAGACGATCCGCACAGGGGCGAACTCAATCGCAATTACCGGAAACGTTCTGCGCGACTATCTGACCGATTTGTTCCCGATCTTGGAACTGGGCACATCGGCCAAAATGCTGTCGATTGTGAAACTGATGCAGGGCGGTGGTTTGTTTGAAACTGGTGCCGGTGGGTCTGCGCCCAAGCACGTTCAGCAATTGGTCGAAGAAAACCACTTGCGCTGGGATTCGCTGGGCGAATTCTGCGCCTTGGGTGAAAGCCTCAAGTTCTTGGCCGATCAAAAGGACAACGAAAAAGCGCGGATACTGGGCAAGGCAGTTGACGATGCGACGCAAGGCATCCTCGACAATAACAAATCCCCATCGCGTAAAGTCGGTCAGCCCGACAACCGCGCCAGCCACTACTATTTCGCGCTGTATTGGGCACAAGCACTGGCCGCACAAACCGGCGATGCCGATTTGGCCAAGCACTTTGCCCCTATTGCGGAAAAGCTGGCAGCAAATGAGGACAAGATCATGGCCGAACTGGCCGAGGTCCAAGGCAAAGCGGTTGATTTGGGCGGATACTTCCATTCCGATCCGGAAAAAACCGAAGCTGTCATGCGCCCCTCAGCCACATTGAACGCCATCATCGGCTAAACGAAATCGCCCTGTCCCTTGCTAAAAAGGGGCGGGGCTTTTCCTTTCAGGCGGCAAGTGTGCCCAATGTTTCGACGACCCTGCCCCCGGGAAGCCTATTTTCGTGCATGGGAATCGCCAATCTGCGCCAATGAACCTGACGCATAGGTTTGCCAGCGCCCTCATATCCTGATTAAACAACAAATAGCCCTGCACACACACGGGGTCGCTATAATGTTGACGGCAGAAACGGGGGTCATCATGACCAAACGCGCACTTATCACCGGGATTACAGGCCAGGACGGGTCCTATCTGGCAGAGTTCTTGCTGGAAAAAGGCTATGAGGTGCACGGGATCAAACGGCGTGCGTCGTCGTTGAACACGCAGCGGATTGACCACATTTTCCAAGATCCCCACGAGGCAGACCCGAAACTGCACCTGCATTATGGCGATCTGACCGACAGTTCGAACCTGACGCGAATTCTCAGCGAAGTGCAGCCCGACGAGGTCTATAACCTTGGCGCGCAAAGCCACGTGGCAGTCAGCTTTGAAGCGCCCGAGTATACGGCAGACGTGGATGCAACTGGCGCTTTGCGCCTACATGAGGCGATCCGCTTCTTGGGTCTTGAGAAGAAAACAAAATTTTACCAAGCATCGACTTCGGAATTGTATGGTCTTGTGCAAGAAACCCCGCAAACCGAAACCACGCCTTTCCATCCCCGCAGCCCTTATGCGGTGGCGAAGATGTACGCCTATTGGATCACGGTAAACTACCGCGAAGCATACGGCATGTATGCGTGCAACGGCATCCTGTTTAACCATGAATCCCCCCGGCGCGGCGAAACATTTGTCACCCGCAAGATCACCCGCGGTATGGCGAACATCGCGCAAGGTCTGGATACCTGTCTGTACATGGGCAACATCGATGCACTGCGCGACTGGGGCCACGCCAAGGACTACGTGCGGATGCAATGGATGATGTTGCAGCAAGATGTGCCGGATGATTTTGTGATTGCCACAGGCGTGCAATATTCGGTGCGCCAGTTCATTTCTTGGTCCGCCGCCGAGTTGGGGATCACCCTGAGGTTCGAGGGGGAAGGCATCAATGAGCGCGCCATCGTGGACAGCATCAAGGGCGACGACGCCCCCGGCGTCAAACCCGGTGATGTTGTTCTGAAGATTGACCCAAAATATTTCCGCCCTGCCGAGGTGGAAACCTTGCTGGGGTCGCCCGCCAAAGCCAAAGCCAAACTGGGATGGGAGCCGCAGATCACCACTCAGGAAATGTGCGCCGAAATGGTCAAGAGCGATCTTAGAATTGCCAAACGTGCGCGCCTGCTGGTCGACCACGGTTTTGATGCGTTCATCGCACACGAGGATTAATCCATGTCAGGGAAACTTTTCCTCACTGGCGGTTCCGGTATGGTTGGACGAAATGTCCAAGATCATGCCGCCGCCGCGAATTGGCAAATTATTGCCCCGTCAAGTCGCGAGCTGGATCTGATGAACAGTGCCGCTGTGGCTGAGTTTATCAAGTCAGTGCAGCCTGATCTTATTGTCCATTCCGCAGGTAAGGTCGGCGGGATCCGCGCCAATATGGCTGAGCCTGTCGCCTTTCTGGATCGCAACATAACCATTGGCCGCAACGTGATCATGGGGGCCTATGAGGCTGGTGTGAAGCAGCTGATCAATCTGGGTTCCACCTGCATTTACCCCCGCGCCGCCGCCAATCCGCTAAGCGAGGATTTGTTGCTGACAGGCGAACTTGAGCCCACGAATGAGGGCTATGCAATCGCAAAAATCTTTGCGCTGCGGTTGTGCCAGTACATCCGTAGCGAAGACCCAACCTTTCAGTATAAGACGCTGATCCCTTGCAATCTTTTCGGGCCATATGACAAGTTCGATCCGCAGGTGTCGCATTTGTTGCCAGCGATAATCCAAAAGGTGCATGATGCCCAACTGGCAGGTGATCCGACGGTTGAAATCTGGGGTGACGGCTTGGCCCGACGCGAATTTATGTATTCTGCCGATCTGGCCGATGTGGTGTTTCGTGCAGCCGGTGACATCGAAAACATACCCGATCTGATGAACGTCGGCGTGGGCCAAGATCACAGCATCAACGACTATTATGCGACCGTCGCGCGGGTCATCGGTTGGCAAGGCAGCTTTACCCATGACTTAAGCAAGCCCACTGGCATGGCCCGCAAGTTATCCGATACATCGCGCCAGACCGCATGGGGATGGCAGCCTCAAACCTCTCTCGAGGATGGCATTACCAAGACCTATCAATACTATCTGGAGACATCAAAATCATGAGCCCCCGCTTTCCTCTTGCAACCTCCTCCTGGGATCAGGCCGAGCAAGATGCCCTGCAACGGGTGATCAAATCAGACATGTATTCAATGGGCCCCGAGGTCCGGAGCTTTGAGGAACAGTTCGCTGCGTTTTTCGGGGCTAAATACGCCGTTATGGTTAACTCCGGTTCCTCTGCGAACCTGCTGATGACCGGCGCGTTGTTCTATTCAAAAAACGAGGATCTGCGCCTGAGGGCCGGGGACGAGATCATCGTGCCCGCCGTGAGCTGGTCAACGACATATTATCCGCTGGCCCAATACGGGCTGGTTCAAAAGTTCGTCGATATCGACCGCGGCACATTGAATTATGACCTTGATGCGCTTGCCGCGGCTGTCACCGACAAAACCCGCGCGATCATGATCGTGAACCTGCTGGGAAATCCCAATGACTTCGACCGGATCAAGGAAATCATTGGTGACCGCAAGATTGTTCTGCTGGAAGACAACTGCGAATCCATGGGTGCGACTTTCGGCGGAAAACAGACCGGAACATTCGCCCATGTAGGCAGTTTTTCCAGCTTTTTCTCGCATCACATTTCCACAATGGAAGGTGGCCTTGTGACCACCGATGACGAAGAGCTGTATCACATCATGCTGTCCATGCGATCGCATGGCTGGACGCGGCATCTGCCTAAGGAAAACCGCGTAACGGGCACTAAAAGCGATGATCCGTTTGAGGAAAGCTTTAACTTCGTGCTGCCCGGTTACAACTTGCGCCCGCTTGAGATGTCGGGCGCATTGGGTATCGAGCAGTTAAAAAAGCTGCCCGACCTTGTCAAAGGTCGACGTGACAACGCCAAGCTGTTCGTTGATGGGCTTTCGAACCATCCGCTATTCACCCTCCAAGAAGAAATTGGCGAAAGCAGTTGGTTCGGATTTTCGCTGTTGTTGCGTCCCGATATCGGCATATCGCGCAGTGACCTTGTTACCAAACTGGACAGCCTTGGATTCGAATGTCGCCCCATTGTGGCGGGCAATTTCACCAAGAACCCCGTGATGGAACATATCCCTCATGTCATTCACGGGAACCTCGAGAACGCGCAATATATTGACGTGAACGGGCTGTTTGTCGGGAACCACCACTATCCGATCCCCGAGGCGGTTGATGCTCTGGCCGGGCTTCGGGCTTAGATCACTCGACCGCGTCCCGCTCCTGCCTAATGCAGCGGGCGGGATGGATCGCACCTGACCGCAGGCCTGATCCCTCTAATTCTGTTAATGTCTCGTTAGTTTAATCGCTATTAAGGTTTGTATCATGATCCATCCTATCCTTCTTTGTGGCGGTTCTGGTACGCGCCTTTGGCCGCTGTCGCGCAAATCATATCCCAAGCAGTTCGCAAAGCTGATGGGCGATGAAAGCCTTTTCCAAGCCTCGGCCCGGCGTCTGTCTGGCGAAGGGTTTGCAGCGCCTGTGATCGTTACCGGCGACCCGTTCCGCTTTATCGTGACCGAACAGTTGGCGCAGGTTGAACAGGCCGCGATGGGGATTTTGATTGAGCCTGACGGCCGCAATACCGCCCCCGCTATCCTTGCTGCTGCCCTTTGGATCGCGAAAACTGACCCCGGCGCGCTGATGCTTGTAGCCCCGTCCGATCACGTCATTCCCGACACTGCCGCCTTTGCCGCGACAGTTCAGGCCGCCGTGCCACGTGCACAATCTGGCGATCTGGTGACATTCGGTATCACTCCTACGCGCCCTGAAACCGGCTATGGCTATCTTGAACTGGCTGCCGATGCGAATGCGGGGGGCGACACACCTCAGACGCTGGCGCGCTTTGTGGAAAAACCGGATGCCGACCGCGCGGCCAATATGCTGGCGGCAGGAAATTTCCTGTGGAATGCGGGCATCTTCCTGTTTACCGCCGACGCCATTATCGCGGCCTATGAAACCCATGCACCCGACCTGCTGACGGCTGTCACCCACGCGCTGACACAAGCGGATCCGGATTTGGGCTTTACCCGTCTGGACCCCGCCGAGTGGGCCAAGGCAGACGATATCTCGATCGACTATGCGATTATGGAAAAGGCTGACAATCTGGCCGTGATGCCCTTTGGCGCGGGCTGGTCCGATCTTGGGGGCTGGGATGCCGTTTGGATGGAAACCGGTCCGGATGCGCAAGGGAATGTATGCTCTGAAAACGCGACGGCGATTGATTGCACCGATACGCTGCTGCGGTCTGAAACCGACGGGTTACAGCTGGTCGGCATAGGGCTGGACAACATTGTTGCAATTGCAATGGGCGACGCCGTGTTGGTCGCTGACAAATCCAAAGCGCAGCGCGTCAAAGAGGCCGTTGATGCGCTCAAAGCTAAGGGTGCAAGCCAAGCCATCCAGCTCCCCCGCGATTATCGGCCGTGGGGCTGGTACGAAAGCCTCGTTATCGGCGGCCGCTTTCAAGTGAAACGGATTGTGGTTAATCCCGGCGCGTCCCTGAGCCTGCAAAGCCACCATCACCGATCTGAACACTGGATTGTGGTCGAGGGCACTGCAAAGGTCACCGTCGACGACAGTGTCAATCTGATCAGCGAAAATCAGTCGGTATACATCCCGTTGGGCGCTGTTCACCGCATGGAAAACCCCGGCAAAGTGCCTATGGTGCTGATCGAGGTCCAGACAGGCAGCTATTTGGGCGAAGATGATATTATACGTTACGAGGACGTCTATGCCCGCAATTGATGGCACTGCGTCCCGCGACGCGGCGCTGAGGCATGCACAGACATACTTTGACAACGGCTATCTGAAGTCTGACCTCGCCAGCCTTGTAGCATTTCAAACGGAAAGTCAGACGGCCGAGCAGAAGTCGCAATTAGCCCGGTATCTGACCGAAGCAATCGAACCCCGATTGAATGCGATGGGGTTTGAATGTCAGATCCACGCAAACCCTGATCCCTGCGGTGGGCCGCTGTTGGTTGGCCTTCGGATCGAAAACCCTTCATTCCCAACTGTTCTGACCTATGGCCACGGCGATGTAACCCGCGCACAGACCGACCAATGGCGCGACGGGCTAACCCCCTTTGATCTGACCGAAGACGGCGACCGGCTGTACGGCCGTGGTGCTGCGGACAACAAGGTTCAGCATCTGATCAACTTCAAAGCGTTGGAAACGGTTTTGGCCACGCGGGGCAGCCTTGGCTTTAACGTCAAAGTTATCTTCGAGATGAGCGAAGAGATCGGATCGCCTGGATTGGCCGCTTTCTGCAGCGCCAACAAGGACCTGCTGTCGGCTGATGTACTAATTGCCTCGGACGGGCCGCGCTTGCGTCCGGATCGGGCAACGATGTTTATGGGTGCACGCGGCGGTGCCAGCTTTGATTTGGTCGTCGATCTGCGTGAGGGGGCGCATCATTCAGGTAACTGGGGCGGTTTGCTGGCTGATCCGGCGATCTTGTTGTCCCATGCCATTGCGTCAATCACCGATGCACGCGGCCAACTGCGCATTCCGCAATGGCGGCCAGATAGCCTGACCCAGACCATACGCGATGCGCTTGACGGGTTGCCCATCGTCCAAGACAGCTTTCCCCCCGTAGACGAAGACTGGGGAGAGGAAACACTGACACCGGCAGAGCGCGCCTATGGCTGGAATTCCTTTGCGGTTCTGGCAATGAGTAGTGGCGTGCCAGACGCACCGGTCAACGCCATTTCGGGCAGCGCGCGGGCGACCTGTCAACTGCGCTATGTCGTGGGCACTGATCCGCAGGCCTTGCTGCCTGCCCTGCGCGAACATCTTGACGCGCAGGGTTTGCAAAAGGTGCAAATCGTCCCTCATGCCGAGATTTTTCCGGCCACTCGTCTGGATCCGAACCATCCTTGGGTCGAATACGTGAAAACATCGATCACCAAGACATCCGGGCAGGCACCGCATGTGCTACCAAACCTTGCCGGATCACTGCCGAATGAATGTTTCGCGGATATTTTGGGGCTACCCACTGTGTGGGTTCCTCACAGCTATCTTGGCTGCAATCAGCACGCCCCGAACGAACATGCGCTGAAATCCGTCTGCCAAAGCGGGCTGCAAATCATGACAGGGCTGTTCTGGGATATAGGCGAAAGCGCCCCGTAATCAGGGCGCTTTCGCAGTGTTTCAGGCGCGTGACAGCACGCTTGCTGGGCGCGCTTTGGCAAGGGCGGCTGTAATGAGACCAGCCAATACTGCCTTGATGATGTCACCGGGAATAAACGCCGTGACCAGCGCTGCAGATTCCAGCGCAGTTTTGTTCAATGCGATGGCAAGACCTGCAATCCCAAATACATAAAGCACGACGATACCGCCAATAACCGACGCGACGCCCGCGACGATTGCCAGCGAAGGGCCGCGCCATTTTTCAACGATCAGGCCGGTGACAAATGCGGCAAAAGGAAAGCCGATCAAAAAGCCCGAAGATGGCAACATGAACGCCCCCAGACCACCGCGACCGCCCGCCAGCAAGGGCAAACCCATAGCAACAAGCAGCATGAACAAGAGAACAGCAAGGGCACCGCGTTTGGACCCCAAAACGGTGCCACACAGCATGATGCCAAGGCTTTGCGCCGTGATTGGCACACCAAAGGCTAATGTAAATTGAGGGATCAGCGCGAGTGCTGCAATCAGTGCGGCGAACAAGGCAACTAGGGTAAGATTTCGTTCCATTTAGGGTACTTTCAGTTGGGTCGCGCTTGTATCAACATGAACTGCAAAAAATGCAAGACTGCTATTGGTGCAATAGATCAAACTGGCCCAGCGCAGTCCAAAATCGCCGAAACGTCCAGATGCTTTTCCATATGATCAGCAAGCTGGTCCAGCGTATCGTCGACCGTTTGGCTGTACGATACCGGCGCTGCAGCCAACCCGAATTGCCCCAACCACGCAGCCCTGAACGTGTCGTTGGAAAACAACCCGTGCAGATACGTGCCCGCAATTTTGCCGTCCCGGGAAACGGCCCCATCTGGCGCATCGTTAATCTGGCAAAATGGACGCTGGCAATCGGCCCCTGTCGTTTGACCAATATGTATCTCGTACCCGTCAATCTGGGTTTGTGTCCCGCAATGAAGCGCCGTCGCGCGGGTCAGCGTTTTTCCCGCCGCCATCCGGGTCTCTACATCAAGCAGACCCAGCCCCGCATCTTGGCCCGCCGCGCCCTCTAACCCGGCGGGATCACTTACCGCCTGACCCAGCATTTGATATCCGCCGCATATCCCCAAAACATGCCCACCGCGCCGCACATGGGCGTGCAGGTCGATATCCCAACCCTGCGACCGCAAAAAGGCCAGATCGCCGCGGGTGGATTTTGTGCCCGGCAGGATCACCAGATCAGCGTCAGCGGGCAACGGTGTGCCCGGCGGTATCATGCTTAGCCGGACCGCTGGCTCTGCCGCCAAGGGGTCAAGGTCGTCGAAGTTCGAAATCCGCGACAGCATTGGGCAGACAATATGAAAATCGCCATCTGATCGAGCGCGCGCCAGATCGACGGCGTCTTCTGCGGGCAATAGATGCGCACCATAGAACCAAGGCAGCACGCCAAAGCCTAACCATCCCGTGCGCCGGATAATGTCTTGGTACCCGTCATCGAACAGGCGCACGTCACCGCGAAATTTGTTAATCAGGAAACCGGCGATCATAGCCGCGTCATCTGGGTCGATCACTGCTTTGGTGCCCACGATCTGCGCGATCACCCCTCCCCGATCAATATCACCCGCTAGAACCACCGGGACATTTGCTGCGCGGGCAAAGCCCATGTTCGCAATGTCGCCTTGGCGCAGGTTTGTCTCGGCCGGGCTGCCAGCCCCTTCAACGATAATTAAGTCAGCGGATTTCGCAAGGATGCCAAAGCTTTCCATAACCGGTTTCAGCAATACTCCACGGGCACCCCCGAAATCCCGCGCTTCCAGCCGGCTCTGGACGCGGCCTTGGACGACTACCTGCGATCCGGTGTCGGTTTCGGGCTTTAGCAATACGGGATTCATGTGAACCGACAAATCACGCCCAGATGCCATCGCCTGCAAAGCTTGCGCACGGCCGATTTCACCCCCATCATCGGTAACGGCGGCATTGTTTGACATGTTTTGCGGCTTGAATGGCGCGACCGATATGCCCCGCCGAAGGGCTGCGCGGCAAAGCCCCGCGACCAGCATCGATTTGCCCACGTTTGAGCCTGTGCCTTGGATCATGATGGCGCGTGTGGGCATTGCAGGTCCTTGGCAGATGCGGTGTGCCAAAGTCGTGTCAGCCCCCAAGCCCCGGGTCAAGTCTGTGGATCACTGCGTGGCAAGTTCGTCAATACCGCCTGCAAATGGACGCTCGTTAACGGTGGTGTACAGCATGGGCGGCCAAGGCAACCCGAACGCCAAAGCGGGAAGCGATGTGAATGTTTTGGTCACGCCCGGATTGCATCGCACTAAGGTCGGTCGAGAGGCCATCGGTGTTGGTGCGACACCACGTCTGGAGAGACACCAAACCAATGACCCGTGCGCCGCCATTGACGAGACGGGTCAACCATTCAAGGCCTTCGTTATCGACCAAGCGGCTGTCAAACCCGCCCGAAGCCACAAACGCAGAATTGCGGATGGCCAAATTCGACATGGTGCAAACCGGATTTTCACTTAGCAGCATTTCGACCGTCATATCTTCGGCTATCACAGTGGAAAAAATAGTCGCATCGACAGGGCTGTCTTGGAAAAATCCGGCCTGACCAAAGCAACCGTCAACAGACTGGTCGGCAAAGCACTTCGAGAGTTCCGCGAGCTTGTTTGGCAGCCACATATCGGCGGCATCGCAAAAGACGATCAATCGGCCGTTGGCATGGTCCCGCACACCTGCGTTTCGCGCGTCGCTAGTGCCTTTGCCAGGATTGCGGACCAGACGAATACGCGGATCTTGTTGTCCGGCAGTCGTGATCAACATGGCCGTTGCATCGGTCGACCCATCATCGACGCAGATGACTTCCCAGTTCAAATGCGTCTGCGCGCTGATGCTGGCCAAGGTGTCAACAATCGTGGCTTCAGCGTTAAAGCAAGGGATAATGATTGAAAAATCGGACATAGGATCAAACCTTTGCGGGTAAAGGCCAGAAGGCCAGAAAGAGGGTTGATACCAAGGCACTAATCATCAAGTTGGCTGCAACGATGACATATCCGGATGCAAGAGTGACCAAACCAAGCGAAGCCTTGGCCGCGACCTCGGCTAAGCCATATGCAACCAGATTCTGCGGGACCCCTGATGGTATCGATTTTGTGGAAAGCATGGCCAAGGTCCAATCAAATCTCTTCAACCTTCTCTAAGCATTGCCTTAACCCGCGTCGCCCACCCCGCCGGACATGTTGACGACCCAATCGGCTATGCACCTATCCTTGTGGATAGGGTCCGAGATATATGCCTCCGATGGACCATGAAAACCGTGGGTGGGATTGGACGTGTCGTCGGCCAAATTGCAGTCCAAAGACTAGGAAACGGTGTGGCGCCGCGCTGCGCACAGCAAAGGGCGTGTTTCAGCCCAGACTGATGCAAGTTCAGCGATCACTTTGCGGGTTCGCGGACCATTTTCGGCATTCGCAGCCGTCTCAACCTTTAGGAACGCCGCCCGCATTGCAACGGCACCTAATGTCGCGGATGTTCCGGCCAATCGATGGGCCATCCGCGCGGTGTCAGAGAATGCGTCCGTCGGCAAATTCGACAGCTCCTCAATCGTGGTTTCCACTTCCTGAGCGTAGCGGTGAAGCAGCAACTTTAGCCGGTCTACCCCCAGTGTTTCCCGCAAATCATCCAGATAGTGCGCAGCAACGGCCCCGGTTGAGGTCGTGATTTTATTGGGCGTTACACCTGCACCTTTATTCTGAACATGACGCGTGATGACGTCCAACAAATCCTCGCGCACCAATGGTTTGGTCAGAATGTCGTTCATCCCGTCGGAAAGAAACGCCTCTTGCTCCTCGCCCATTGCGTTTGCCGTCAGGGCAACAATGGCGGTTTTCGCGTTTGCGCCCTGCCCGCTGCGGATCTCACGGGTTGCCCCCCGCCCGTCGAGAATCGGCATGCTGATGTCCATCAAGATCAAATCAAAGCGCACGTCTTGGGCTATCTCGACCGCTTCCCGCCCGTTGTGTGCTTCGGTCACGTGATGGCCCGCCGCAGCGAGCAATTCCCGCGCAACAACGCGATTAATCTCGTTGTCTTCGACCAGCAGGATCGATTGGTCTTTTGCCAGCACCCGGTTTTTGCGTTTTGCGGCCTGCGGGTCCGGCGCGTCGATGGGCTCAACCGGGAAACGGATGCAAAAGGTACTGCCCTCTCCAACGCTGCTTGTAACGTCAATCTTACCGCCCAAAGCTGTGACAAAGCGTTGCGCGA
Organism: Sulfitobacter sp.; assembly: GCA_026421135.1. GTDB lineage: Bacteria > Pseudomonadota > Alphaproteobacteria > Rhodobacterales > Rhodobacteraceae > Sulfitobacter. The sequence goes on from JAPKCR010000001.1 coordinate 17,758, forward strand.
TACCCAGCCCAAGGCCGGTCCCTCCCACTTCGCGGTCATAGGCGCGGTCACCGGTCAAGAAGTCATCGAAAATCTGCGCTTGTAAATCTTCGGTCATGCCGATGCCTGTGTCAGACACCAAAATCTGCAACTCGGGGGGCTGGTTTGCATGGTCGATAACTTCAAGCTGGACCACAATTTGCCCGTCGTGGGTAAATTTCACAGCGTTCCCAATGACATTCATCAAAATGTGCTGGATGCGGGCCCGATCAGCGTAAATCCAGTTTGTTGGCGCACTGATCCATTCCCATTCTAGCGATGTGCCGTTTGCCGAGGCCGCGCCGCTTTGGTTGTCGACGATATCTTGCAAGAGCAGGCTGATGTCCATCGCAACAGGCCGCAGGCGAAGTTTGCCCGCGTCATATTTCGTAATGTCCAGAACGTCGGAAATGTGGCTCATCAGCAGTTTGCCGGATGTGTCCATATTCTTGATATATCGGGATTGTTTCGCCGTTAGTTTCGTATCGGTCAACAAGGTCAAGTTGCCCAACAGTCCGTTTAGCGGCGTTCTAATTTCATGGCTCATTGTCGCAAGAAAATTGGTTTTGGCCTTTTCGCCTGCCATGGCGCTGTCCCTTGCTCTGACCAATTCGCGCTCGGCCTCGACTTGGGCCGAGATATCTCGAAGGAATGCGATGAAAATTTCGCCCTCACGGGTGGTCGCGGATTGAATTGCAAGTTCGACGGGGAACACCTCACCCGATTTGCGTTTGGCCTCAAGTTGGAGACGGCCCTTGCCCACAATGTGCTTTTCACCGCCTCTCCGCATCCGTTCTAAGCCTGCTTCATGGGCCTCGCGGTGATGGTCGGGCACGATCAAGGCACCCAGATCCTGACCAATCGCATCTTCCGCACTGTATCCAAAAATCTGTTCAGCAGCCGCGTTGAAATCCAAAACATTGCCATACGCATCCGAAACAATCACAGCCTCCAGTGCCGTTCCGGTGACAATCTTCATACGTCTGCTGGATTCGATCACCTCGGTCTTGCGGCGTATATTAATGCGGTTCAAAAAGTTCAAATACAGTGACAACAGCAGCAATGCCACCAGCAAGGCCGTCACGCCATAAGCCATCTGGCTCAAGGTGACGGAGATATTATTGCGACGCATGTCAGAATCACGCGCAAAGAAATTCAAGCCGGAATTCGACAGACGCCGAACGGCCGGCCGAACAGTGGCAGCGCTTTCTTGTAGTTCAGGCAAACGTTCAACGAGCCAGCCATTTTCAGAATCGATGGTTCCCACAGTCTGATCTAGGAACTGCTGAATTAGGAACAGACTGTTCGCAAATTCGGACTGGTCGCGCAGGTCAGCATACAACGAGGACTGCGCCAGAGTACGAATGCGGCTATAAAAGATATCATATTCACGGCGGAGCGTGTCGATCTCGGAGACATCACTTTCGTTCAATGTCGCGAGATGTAATTGGAATTCGACGAACTCCACTTCGACCTGTGACAGCGTCCACTGCACATTGTCCGAACTGGCCGACTTCAGCAACTTTAGATCGCGCGCAACGTTGATGGACAGATATACAATTGACACAATGCCAACCGCCCCCAGCAGCACCGAAAATGCAAGCCGGAGGCGTAAAGACAACTTTTCCAAGAATAACACGGGCCGGGCTCCTGCAGTCGGCGGTACCCGAATAGGGTGCACTTTCCCCCCGACTTAGTCCAACGCTTCGATACGGTCGAGTTGCCAGATGCTGCGTGAATAGATCACTTCGCTTCGATAAGCCTGATTTAAATCGTATGGATACACAATCCAAAGTGGCCCTTTTTCACGAACAGACATGGTTTCGCCGTCCAACATGTAAGCAATGATCGGACCACCTTTGACGGCATCGGATATAGGTATTTCAACGGCATAATCGTTAATCGCTGTTGCCCGTAGGGTTTTGCCCTGAACGCCCAAACGGCTTACAAGGTCATTCAGCGCAACCCCTTGAAAAGAGTGGGTGCCATCGGTCCAGATGGTCGAAGTTTTGATCACTGTATCGTCAAGCGCTTTGAGCATCGCCAGATCAAACTGGGCAACGCCGTCCGCATTTGTCGATTCGATGGCACCCCAAACAGTCAATAGTATTTCACCTTTAGCTACGCCAAGGTCGTCGGCCCGTACTGGTACTGTAGTAATCGTTACGAAAAGCAGGGCTCTCAACAATGACGACAACATAACAAGGTTTCCTTTGCTGACTGATGGCGTTCTGACATAATATCGGCTCGCGGACGAATGGGCAGGAGGGTACTCACCTATCCTTTAGGGTAGGTTCACCCGATACTCGACTTAGCACAAGGGCGCAGCACGGTTTCGGAGAAACGGAGTCAGCTCCGTTTTAAGGTCGTATTTTCCATCGCATAGGCAGATGCCGCCTGCACAAAAACTTTGCGCAGAACTGGAATAAAACCGTTCACAATCAAACCGAAAGCCCGTCACGCCGGTAACTCTTGGTTTCGCGTTAGTAGGATATGCCTACTGCAGCTCTCGGCCAGCACCCGAATTCAAATTCGCCAACCGGCCAAAAATCGACGGCTCATGAATAGAGCGGCCAAAATCCGCTCGTGTCGATGGTGCCTGATTGAAGCGGGGTTTCTCGACTATACCCTTGGCATAAGCCTATCTGCCCCATTAAACTCGGACATCAAGAATATCGCAGGACGATACGTTCGCCAGCGTCAGATCCACCGTTGCAACCAAGTGTCCGCTGTTTCTGCGTAAGCGGTGATGGATTGCGACAATGTAACTTGGCGCACGGATAACATCGTTGGGCAACAGTACTGCTAAGGGGTTCATTCTCATCCAATCGATGTGCCAACCGCCCCGCGCGGCCCATTTCACTGGGCTTGTTCTACCAAACAAAGGCCAAATGCATTGTTGCCACTTTGGAAGTTCTTGAGAATCTAAGATTTCCTCAACTTGATGGACCGCGCCTTACTGCTTCTTTAAGCTGACGGACAGAACACCGGCGCTTTGCCTACCAGTTCGTTCCAACAAAAGCATGTTCCTGCCCAAATCAACCGGGTCTTATCCAAGAGCGCCGGTGGACATGAGATGGATGCACCATATTATAAGCGTGCAACGGGCGTAATCTCGGTTTACGTGTATTGCCAACCAAGGAGACCGCAATGCGCGTACTTATTGCTGACGACCATGACCTGCTCCGAGATACATTGGTTATGTTTCTGGAGTCTCAGAGCGACATCGCCGTTAGCCAAGCCGCCGACCTAAGCGAGGCGCATAAACTGATCGACACACAAGACCCGTTCGATCTGGTACTGCTGGATCTGAACATGCCTGGCATGAACGGTCTGGAAGGTCTGAAATCGACACTTGCGATGAAAGGCGGCCAACGTGTCGCGCTTTTGTCTGGCGAAGCCACCCGCGAAATTGCCGAAAATGCGCTGGAGGCAGGGGCCGCTGGTTTTGTCCCTAAGACGTTGCCTGCAAAATCTATGATTAACGCAGTCAAATTTATGGCCATGGGCGAACAATACGCCCCAATTGATTTTATGACTGCGCTCGACGAAGGACCTGAACATCCGCTTGCCCAAAAACTGTCACCCCGAGAATTGCAGGTTCTAAAAGGTCTTACCGAAGCGAAGTCGAACAAGGAAATTGCACGCGATCTCGACATTACAGAACCGACGGTCAAACTGCACATGAAAACACTCTATCGCAAGATCGGTGCGGCCAACCGCACCCAGGCCGCGTTGATTGCACGCGAATCTGGCCTGTTCTAGCCCGACCCAATCCGGCAGATAGCGTGGCAGTTCAAAAAGGCTTTACCGCCGGTGGTTGAGGCGCAACAGTCAGGGGAATACGCTTAACAAAAGGCCACCAATAATGAGCGACCATTCCCTGTCTGCCACACCTGACACCGTTCACTGGGGGCGGTTCTGGTCTGATCATCCTCCGGTATTGACCATCGCTGACGGGGACCGTGCCATCATCCAAACATATTCGGGACGTGCAGCCGTTTTGCCGCCCAATGGGTCCGGCATGACCATTGCCCCAGAACACCGCGCTATTCTTGCGGCTGACATACCCGGACAAGGGCATCTGTTGACTGGCCCTATTGCGATTGACGGGGCCATGCCCGGCGACGTGCTGAAAATTACCATTGAGGAAATCACGCTAGGGGCGGATTGGGGTTTTAACATTGTGCGCCCAACGGCGGGCACCCTGCCCGGAGAATTTCCGGTATCGACTGAAACGATCATGCATATACCGATCGATACGGCCAATAAGACCGCGCGCCTACCTTGGGGGACGGTTCTACCGCTAAACCCGTTCTTTGGTGTGATGGGGGTCGCGCCGCCCCCCGACTGGGGCGAGATCACCTCGATCCAGCCGCGGTTGCACGGTGGTAATATGGATTTGAAGCTGTTGACCGAAGGGGCCACGCTGTATCTGCCTGTTCACGCCAAAGGTGCGTTATTTTCCTGCGGTGACGGCCACGGCTGCCAAGGCGACGGTGAAGTCTGCATCACCGCTTTAGAGACCGCTTTGACGGGGACATTCCGATTTGACCTGCTGAAAGCAGGCACCACGCAAATCACCCATCCAAGGGCGGAAACCGAGGACGAGATTATCTCGATGGGGTTTCACGCCAGCCTGGATACGGCGCTGCAAATTGCGCTGCGTGAAATGATCGCGATGATATGCGAACGTACGACACTAAGCGAAACCCAAGCCTATCAACTATGTTCGCTGGCCGCTGACTTTGCCGTGACGCAGTCGGTTAACCAGGAAAAAGGCGTGCATGGGCGGCTGCGAAAGTCGCTGTTGCAGGCTTCTCAAAGCTAGATTGCGCTGCTGTGGGCGACTTGCGGTGCTTGGAACGTGTCTAGCTGTCCCGCTAGGATGCGGACCAATGGCTCGAACCCGGGTCGGACCTTTAGGCCCTGATCGCCCAGCTCAACACCCAGCGGAAATGCTGCGGCAAGCTTATCGAATGTCGCGGTTATGGCTGACGCAAACTCGGGGAAATCTGCAAGCAACTGCCCTATGTTCACCTGAAATCCGCACATAAGCTGTTCGATGGCCAAGGCCACCCAACGGTCCGCGTCGGTCAAGGCGTGACCGCGCGCGCCAGCAAGGGTTTGCGCCTCGATTGCGGCGACATATTTCGCCGTTGCGGGCTGGTTCTGACTGTACCCTTGGGGAAATTTTGAAATGGCCGACGCGCCAAGTCCGATCAGAACCTCGGCAGTATCATCGGTATACCCCTGAAAATTCCGCCGGAGATGCCCGTTTGCCTTGGCAATCGACAGCCCGTCACCTGAGCGCGCGAAATGGTCAAAGCCGATCTGTTCAAATCCGTCCGAGGTCAGCAAAACCCGCGCCAGTTCTGACAACTCAAAGCGCATTTCCGGGTTCGGCAGTGCGGCTTCATCGATCAAAACCTGGCGTTTCGACATCCACGGTACATGCGCGTAGCCGTACAGCGCCAAGCGATCCGGCTGCAAAGACATCACTTCTTGCAATGACATGCTTAGGCTTTCTTGGGTCTGGAGAGGCAGGCCATAAAGAAGGTCCATGTTCAGGCTGTCCAAATTGCCCGACTTTAGGTGGTGCACTACGTCCGATGTTTGTTGAAAAGATTGCAGTCGGCCGATCGCCTTTTGCACACGGGGGTCAAAATCTTGCACCCCGATGCTAGCGCGGTTCATGCCATAACTCAGCAGGGTGTCCAGCAACGCAGGGGATGCCTCGGTCGGATCAATCTCGACCGAGAATTCGAACCCGTCGCCCGCATTGAAATGCGCGAAAATCTTGTCCAGCAATCGCGCCATTAAATCCGGGGTCAAGATCGTCGGGGTGCCGCCCCCAAGATGAAGCCGCGACAGCGATACCCGATCGGGCAGGCGCGCGCGTACCAGATCAATTTCTTGCAATAGCGTTTCGACATATGCCGCGACGGGGCGAAGCGTTGTTGTCCCTTGCGTGCGGCAAGCGCAGAACCAACACAGGCGTTTGCAAAACGGGATGTGTAAGTACAGTGATACACTGGCACCATCAGGCACAGCGTGCAGCCATTCAGCTTGGTCGCCCTGCCCGACTTGATTGCCAAAGTGATTGGCGGGCGGATAACTGGTATAACGCGGCACTTTGGCATCAAAGATACCGTAGCGGCGGAGTTGCTTAAGTTGTGTCATACAGATAACTTGCAAACATGCAGGCAATTTTCTTTGATTTAGATCAACTATGACACTCGATTTACTCTCGCGCACGAAATGCAGCGAATGCCCGATCCGGCATCGCGCGGTTTGCGCCCAATGCAGCGACGACGAGCTGGATGTTTTGGAAAATCTGAAGAGCTATAAGTCCTTCAAGGCAGGCGAACCCATTTTGTGGCGTGGTGATACGTTGACTTATGTGGGGTCGCTGGTTCAAGGCGTCGCAACCTTGAGCAAGACGATGGAAGACGGCCGCACCCAAATGGTGGGCCTGCTGCTGCCCTCCGACTTTATCGGTCGTCCTGGCCGTTCGGAAATTGATTTTGATGTGGTTGCTGTCACCGATGTGACGCTGTGCTGCTTTCAGCGCAAGCCCTTTGAGGCATTGATCGCATCGACCCCGCATATCGCTCAGCGTCTGGTTGAAATGGCATTGGATGAACTGGATGTTGCCCGCGAATGGATGCTTTTGCTAGGGCGCAAAACCGCTCGTGAAAAAATTGCGACATTTATTCATATGTTGGTGCAACGCCAGCATATGGGCGACGCAGAGACAACTAAGCTCGCGCTTGTTTTGCCTCTGACGCAGGAACAGATCGCCAATTACCTTGGCCTCACGCTTGAGACCGTCAGCCGACAGCTTGGCGCGATGAAGAAAGAGGGGATTTTGCGGTTCTCGGACCGGCGGAATTTCGAGGTTGCCAATTTCCCGGCACTGCACCTGGCAACTGGCGATGATTCAGACGGCGGAATGCTGGTATAGGGGCCGCATGGCCTGTCGTTTGCAACCTACTACCCACTTGATCTGTATCAAGGCCTTAGATCCGGCAAAGTGATTATCTCTTCTCAGCAAAGAGGAGACCATTAGATGTATTCCAATATTTTAATTCCCGTTGTTCTGGATAACCCGGAAAAAAACGAAGTTGCATTTAAAGCCGCCCAAGCGCTTGCTGACGAAGGGGCGCATTTCACCCTACTTCACGTGATCGAAGCGATCCCGATCTATGTATCTGATTACATTCCCTCGGATTTCATGGTCGAGGCGCGTGATTCACTTCAGACCAAGCTGAAAGATCTGGCAAAAACACTTCCCAATTGTCACGCGGCCACGACCGAAGGTCGCCCCGGGTCGGAAATTCTGAGCTGGGCCGAAAAGAACAATTCGGATTGTATCGTCATCGCCTCCCACCAGCCGGCATTTTCGGACATTTTGTTGGGTTCGGTAGCACATCATGTCGTACGTCACGCAAAATGCGCGGTTCATGTGATCCGTTGACCGGCTGAATTGTCAAACTTGATACAGATCAAGGAAGCCTCTCCGCCCTGCGGTTACCCGATAATTGCGAACAGGTGCGCGCGCCCCGAACAGGGCTGCGCTAACAAGAAGGTGCACTATGGATTATTTTAAACTCATCATTTTGGGGCTGATTGCTCTGATTGCGGGCATGGGCATGAACTGGGGTCATGATCTGGCCTATCAATTTCATGCTTTTGTCATCATGGCGGTTGCCGCAGGTATGTTTGTCTGGACGCTGCGGCGCATTGACGAACCTGTGCCTGTGGCTGAAACGGGATACGCTGACGGCGTGATCCGCGCTGGCGTGATCGCAACTGCCTTTTGGGGTATTGCTGGATTTTTGGTCGGCACCTTCATCGCCTTTCAGTTGGCCTTTCCAGAGCTGAACTTTGAGTGGGGCCAGCCCTTTACTAACTTTGGTCGGCTGCGCCCGTTGCATACATCAGCGGTGATCTTTGCCTTTGGGGGCAACGCACTGATCTGCACTTCGTTTTATGTCGTCCAGCGCACCAGTTCAGTGCGATTGTTCGGTGGCAACCTGTCATGGTTTGTCTTCTGGGGCTATCAGTTGTTCATTGTTCTGGCGGCAACCGGATACCTGCTGGGGTCCACACAGTCGAAAGAATATGCGGAACCTGAATGGTATACCGACATCTGGCTGACCATCGTTTGGGTGGCCTATCTGGTGGTGTTCCTTGGCACGATCTTTAAAAGGCGCGAACGCCACATCTATGTCGCCAACTGGTTCTACCTCAGCTTTATCATCACAGTTGCAATGCTGCATATCGTCAACAACCTGTCGATCCCGGTCAGTTTCTGGGGCTCGAAATCGGTTCAGGTCTTTTCTGGTGTGCAGGACGCAATGACGCAGTGGTGGTATGGCCATAACGCCGTGGGCTTTTTCTTAACCGCCGGTTTCTTGGGGATGATGTATTACTTCGTTCCCAAACAAGCGAACCGCCCCGTCTATTCTTATAAGCTCAGCATCATCCACTTTTGGTCCCTGATCTTTTTGTACATCTGGGCTGGTCCACACCACTTGCACTATACCGCTCTGCCCGATTGGGCCGCGACCCTTGGCATGGTGTTCTCGATTGTGCTGTGGATGCCGAGCTGGGGTGGCATGATCAACGGCCTGATGACCCTGCAAGGGGCATGGGACAAACTGCGCACCGACCCGATCCTGCGGATGTTCGTTATCTCGCTTGGGTTCTACGGCATGTCGACCTTCGAAGGTCCAATGATGTCGATCCGCGCGGTCAACTCGCTGTCGCATTACACTGACTGGACCATCGGACACGTGCATTCCGGCGCACTTGGCTGGAACGGCATGATCACCTTTGGCGCGCTGTACTTCTTGACGCCGAAACTGTGGGGCCGTGAAAAGATGCATTCAATGTCTGCGATCAACTGGCACTTCTGGTTGGCGACCATCGGCATCGTTTTGTACGCGTCGTCGATGTGGGTTACCGGCATCATGGAAGGTCTAATGTGGCGCGAAGTCGATGATCAAGGTTTCTTGGTCAACTCCTTTGCCGACACGGTTGCTGCGAAATTCCCGATGTATGTGGTGCGCGGTTTGGGTGGGGTTCTCTACCTTGGCGGCGGGCTGATCATGGTGTGGAACATGTGGATGACCATTCGCGGTGCGAAACCGGTCACCACTGCCGTGCCCTCAAACGCAACACCAGCAGAATAAGGAGCTGAACCAATGGCCTTTATCGACAAACACGCCATCCTTGAGAAAAGCCCCACCTTGTTGCTGGTTGCATCCCTGCTGGTGGTAACGGTGGGGGGCATCGTGGAAATTGCCCCCCTGTTCTGGCTGGAAAACACCATCGAAGAAGTCGAAGGCGTGCGGCCCTATTCGCCGCTCGAACTGACGGGGCGCGACATCTATGTCCGCGAAGGATGCTATGTCTGCCACAGCCAGATGATCCGCCCCATGCGCGACGAGGTGGAACGCTATGGCCACTATTCGCTGGCGGCTGAATCGATGTATGACCACCCGTTCCAATGGGGCTCCAAGCGTACGGGTCCGGACGTGGCGCGTGTGGGCGGGCGGTATTCCGACGCCTGGCACGTGGATCACCTACGCGATCCCCAATCCGTGGTGCCAGAATCGATTATGCCGAAATATGCGTTCCTCATGGATGCGCAAATCGAGCCGACCCATATCGAACCGCTGTTGAAAACCCACAGGTTTGTCGGCGTGCCATATTCGGATGAACAGATCGACGCGGCACGGGCAGATTTCCGCGCTCAGGCTGACCCTGATTCAGACTATGACGGGATGTTGGAACGCTATCCCGGTGCTGCGGTTGCCAACTTTGATGGCCAACCTGAATTGACCGAGATGGACGCGCTGATTGCCTATCTGCAAATCCTTGGGACGATGGTTGATTTTTCGACCTTCACCCCAGATGCCAGCCGCTAAGGAGACCTGAGATGAATACCTATTCCTTCCTGCGACAGCTCGCCGACAGCTGGGTTCTGCTTGCAATGTTCCTTTTCTTTGCCGGCGTCATCCTGTGGGCATTCCGGCCCGGCAGTACCAAGGTTTATGACAGCGTGGCCCAGATACCTTTGGGCGACGACACCCAACCCAAAAGCATGACAAATAAAGGGGACGACAATGTCTAAGCGCAAAACAGACGACGTCACCGGCACCGAAACCACAGGCCACAGCTGGGACGGTATCGAAGAGCTGAACACACCCCTGCCCCGCTGGTGGCTTTGGACCCTGTATTTGTGCATCATCTGGGCGATACTTTACACGATCGCCTATCCTGCATGGCCGATGGTCTCGGGCGCGACCAAGGGTCTTTTGGGGTGGTCCACCCGCGCAAATGTCGCGGCTGAAATTACCGCACATGAGGGCAAGAATGCCGATCTGGTGACTTCGCTCTTGGCGACAGATATGGACGTTTTGCCCGCGAGTGCCGATCTCAACCGCTATGCTGTTGCACGCGGCGGCGCAGTGTTCCGCGCCAATTGTTCGCAATGCCACGGTTCGGGTGCAGCAGGTGCAAAGGGTTATCCCAACCTGCTGGATGATGACTGGCTTTGGGGCGGAGAGATGGCCGACATCGAATACACCGTGCGCCATGGCATTCGCAACGATCAGGATGATGACGCGCATTACTCACAGATGCCAGCCTTTGGCGAGATGCTTGAGAAAGGCGACATTACAGCTGTTGTTGAATATGTGGTGTCTCTGTCGAATGCTGAATTCGACGCCAAGCTGGCCGAGACAGGGGCGACCGTCTACTCTGATAATTGCGCAGCGTGCCATGGTGAAACCGGACTGGGAGATCGGGCGCAAGGTGCCCCTAATCTGGCAGACGCGATCTGGCTTTATGGTGGCGACCGCAAAGCCCTGACGGAGACCGTGAAAAACGCCCGCTTTGGTGTGATGCCTGCTTGGGGCCCACGCCTGACCGAGGCCGATGTTCGCGCCGTATCCGCCTACGTGCACTCTCTGGGAGGTGGAGAGTAGCACGATAGCGACCAGCTGCAGCAGCAACTGGTCCATCCCCGAAAGCGTGCCTGTTCGCAAAACGCGCCGCTTCGGGGATGTTGTTGATCAAGATCAAGGTTCGCACGCTTGAATCAGGATAGGCAATAGAAGCGAACAGGAAGAAAACCATGACCGATCAAACAACGCCTCCCTCTCTATATGCGGCGCGCGAACCGATTTTTCCGCGCCATGTGACCGGCTTTTTTCGCCGTTTCAAATGGGCGATTCTGATCGTCACGCTGGGGATCTACTATCTCACTCCTTGGATCCGCTGGGAACGTGGCCCAAGCCTGCCGGATCAAGCCGTCTTGGTCGATTTGGCCAACCGTCGTTTCTATTTTTTCTGGATCGAAATTTGGCCCCATGAGTTCTATTTCGTGGCGGGCCTATTGATCATGGCCGGGCTTGGCCTGTTTCTTTTTACATCAGCCCTTGGCCGCGTTTGGTGCGGGTATACCTGCCCTCAAACCGTCTGGACTGATCTTTTCATTCTTGTCGAACGCTGGATAGAGGGCGACCGCAACGCCCAAGTCCGGCTTCACAAAGCCAATTGGAGCCTGCGGAAATGGCGGTTGCGCTTGACCAAGTGGACAGTTTGGCTGGCCATTGCCGTGGCAACCGGTGGGGCGTGGGTGTTCTATTTCACCGACGCGCCAACGCTGGCCCTTGATTTGGTGAACCTGACCGCACATCCGGCGGCCTATATTACCATCGCGATCCTGACCGCGACGACCTTTATATTTGGGGGTTTCCTGCGCGAACAGGTGTGCATTTACATGTGCCCTTGGCCACGCATCCAAGCGGCGATGATGGACCCTGATACAATTACTGTCGCCTATCGCGACTGGCGGGGCGAACCGCGTGGAAAAAACAACACCCGTCGCCGCAGCAAAGCCGAAGCCATCCAGGCCGAGGCTGACGCGCAAGCGGCTGGCCCCGGCGAGGCACGCTATCCCGGCACGCCATACCGCCAAGGTGCCAAACCGGCCGCCCCCGTTATTCAACCCGTTGCCGAAACGGGCGACTGCATTGATTGCATGGCCTGCGTCAACGTCTGCCCCATGGGCATCGACATTCGCAACGGCCAGCAGATGGAATGTATCACCTGTGCTCTGTGCATTGACGCCTGTGACGATGTCATGGACAAAATCGGTAAACCGCGTGGGTTGATTGACTACCTTGCCCTGTCTGATGAAACCGCTGAACGTGCAGGCGAACCCGTTAAACCGTTGTGGAAACACATACTGCGACCCCGCACGATCCTATATACGGTGGCTTGGTTGCTGATCGGTCTGGGACTTGTCTATGCGCTCTTTATTCGGTCCGACATCGAGCTGACAGTAAGCCCTGTGCGTAATCCGACCTTTGTGGTCTTGTCGGATGGCACGATCCGTAACATCTATGATGTGCGTCTGCGCAACAAGTCAGGCGAGGACCGCGAATTCCGTCTCAAGCTTACCAGTGACGAAACCCTGCGCATCGACCTTGAGGGGACTGACGATCTGAGCCTAACCGTACCAGCAGATACAACGGTTTTGCAGCGCGTCTATGTCACGGCACGCCCGCAAGATCAGGCAGCAAAGGCTGCGGCAACCGACTTGCGGCTATGGGTGGAAGACACCTCAGCACAAACGCGGGCCTCCAAATCAACGACCTTCAATGGAAAGGGGAATTAAATGCAACGCGAACTAAAAGGGTGGCATGTCTTTACCGGCTTTGCGCTGGCTTTTGGCGTTATTATTGCGGTCAACCTGACCTTGGCCTTTAACGCCGTACGCACCTTTCCGGGGCTCGAGGTCAAGAATTCCTATGTCGCCTCGCAAAGCTTTGACGCAGATCGTGCGACGCAAGAGGCCTTGAATTGGGATGTTGATGCGACGCTGCAAGGCGATCATCTGGTTCTTTCTATCCTCAAGGGCGATGCACCTGTGTCGCCCGAAATCGAAGAAGCCATTTTTGGCCGCGCCACCAGTGTTGCGGCGGATCAGACGCCCAATTTTAAGTTTAACGGTCAGGCTTATATCGCGGACGTCAAGGCTGGGCCGGGAAACTGGAACTTGCGCCTAAAGATGCGTGCCATAGACGGAACGTTGTTT
>JAPKCR010000096.1 GCA_026421135.1 Sulfitobacter sp.
CAGTGGAGCCCATGATCGCATCTGTGGACAGCGCACATGTCAGCACGCAGGTCGCCGCATTGCGCCACGCGCCCCAAAACCCTACCAGCGCGCAGGCCGTTGAAAACTGTGTGCCGTTGATCAGCGCAAGGCCTTCTTTTGCGCCCAGCACGATGGGGGATATGCCCGCTTTTGCCAATGCTTCGCCCGCTGGCATGCGCGTGCCGTCAAAAACAGCCTCGCCTTCTCCGATCATCGCTGCGGCCATGTGGGCAAGGGGGGCCAGATCGCCAGACGCGCCGACGGACCCTTGGCCGGGGATCACAGGAGTGACGCCTTTGGCAAGCATGTCTTGCAGAATTTCGACGGTCGTCATGGCGACGCCCGATGCGCCACGTCCCAATGAGAGCAGTTTCAAAACCAACATCAACCGTGTGGTTGCATCATCTAGCGGTTCGCCCACACCGCAACAATGGGAAAGGATTAGGTTGCGCTGAAGGGTTGCCACGTCCTTTGCCGCAATCTTGACGCTGGCGAGTTTACCGAAGCCCGTATTGACGCCGTAAACTGCGGCGTCACCGGCAGCGGCCTTTGCGACGAGTGCTTGAGCCGCCTTGATCCCTGCGTGTGAGGAGGGGTGCAACACAACAGCTTTGTTGTCTGCCCAGATGTTTTGAAGTTGGGCCAACGTTGCCGCACCCGGTGTAAGTGTGATTGTCATAGCGACCCCTTGAAGATGCGTTGGTGAAGTGGATTGAACCCGATGCGGTAGGCAAGTTCGGATGGATGTTGCGCATTCCAGACACAAAGGTCAGCGCGCGCACCCGCAACGATGCGTCCGCGATCAATTCCGCCCAAAGCCATCGCGGCATGAGCCGTCATGCCCAGCAAAGCTTCCAGCGGTGTCATACGAAACATGGTGCAGGCCATATTCATGGCCAGCAGTGGGGAGGTCAGCGGCGATGATCCGGGATTGCAATCTGTGGCCAGCGCCATGGGTACGCCGTGGTCACGGAACGATTGGATCGGGGGGGCTTGGGTTTCGCGCAAAGTGTAGAATGCGCCCGGCAGCACAACGGCAACCGTTCCCGACTTCGCCAAGGCTTCAGCATCGGTGTCAGTTGCATATTCGACGTGATCGGCACTTAGCGCGCCGTATTTTGCGGCCAGTTGTGTGCCGCCGATATTTGACAACTGTTCGGCATGTAATTTTAGTGGCAGGCCAAGCCGAACGGCCACGTCAAAGACACGAGAAATCTGGGCGGTATCAAAGGCGATGCCTTCGCAAAAGCCGTCAACGGCATCGACCAGACCTTCGGCGTGCGCGGCGTGCAACGTCGGGATACAGACATCGTCGATGTAGGCGTCAGGCCTACCCTTGAATTCAGGCGGAACCGCGTGGGCACCCAGAAAGCTGGTACGGACATCAACAGGGCGGACTTGAGCAATGTGGCGCGCAACACGCAGCATTTTCAATTCGGTCTCTTGATCCAATCCGTAACCAGATTTTACCTCGATCAGTGTGACACCTTCAGCAATGAGCGCATCAACGCGGGTAAGGGCGTCTGCCAGCAATTCTTGTTCAGTGGCGCTACGTGTCGCCGTCACCGTTGAGATGATGCCGCCACCCGCGCGGGCAACTTCTTCGTAGCTGGCACCGTTCAAACGCAACTCAAATTCCGCCGCACGGTTTCCGCCGAAAACGATATGAGTATGGCAGTCGATCAGCGCGGGGGTCACAAGCCGCCCACCCAGATCATGTGCCGATGCGTTGAGGTAAGTGTCAGGGACATCTGCCGCAGGGCCGACCCACGCAATTTGCTCTTCCCCTAGCGCAATGGCGCCATCCTCAATCAACCCGTAGTCTTGGTTGTCTTGCAGGGTCACAATTTTGGCGTTGGTCAAGAGCATGATGCGACTCACTTGCAAATTAACGTGCTTAATGGTTTTATGTGCATACATAATAATATGTCAAGCGGAGTGAGTGATGCAAACGATTTGGGCTGAGACGGCGCTGCTGCCATCTGGATGGGCATCGCATGTGCGGGTTGATATTGACGCGCAGGGGCGCATTAGCGGCGTTCAAACGGATGCACCTGCATATGGCACGCGTGTTGCGATGCTGCTGCCCGCGCCTGTGAATGCGCATAGCCACGCTTTTCAGCGGGCTATGGCTGGCCTGACAGAGCGGCGTGGCCCTGATCCAAGCGACAGTTTCTGGACGTGGCGCCAATTGATGTTCCGCTTTCTTGACCGCTTGACACCAGATCACATCGAAGCAATCACAGCCTTCGTGCAGATGGAAATGCTGGAAGCGGGTTATGGCGCGTCAGTCGAGTTTCACTATCTCCACCATCAACCGGGGGGCGTTCCCTATGACAACATTGCGGAGACATCGACACGTGTGCTGGCCGCTGCGGAACAGTCGGGCATAGGTCTTTGCCTTTTGCCCGTCCACTATCAGTACGGTGGGTGTGACCAGCGCAACCTGACCGCAGGGCAAATCCGCTTTGGCAATACGTTTGAACAATTTCAGACGGTTCATGCTGTGGCCTCTGCCAGCCTTACTGACGGGTCGGTCGATAACTCTATTGGCGTTGCACCGCATTCCTTGCGAGCTGTCGGCATTGAAGATCTTAGAGCGTATAACGCGGCATTCCCCAGCGGGCCGGTACATATGCATCTGGCCGAACAAACAGCAGAAGTCGTGGAGGTCGAGCAGCATTGGGGCGCACGGCCTGTGACTTGGGCGTTGGACAACATGGATCTCGACCCGCGATGGTGCTTGATCCATTGCACCCAGATGACGCTTGATGAAACAATTGCCCTTGCGCGTTCAGGCGCAGTCGCGGGGCTGTGCCCGATTACGGAAAGCAGCCTTGGCGACGGAATTTTCGATGCTGTGCGTTGGGTTGAAAATAACGGTGCCTTTGCCATTGGGTCCGACAGCAACATTCGCATCTCGCTGAGCGAGGAATTGCGCACGCTGGATTACTCCCAACGTCTGCGCGATGGCACGCGTGCTGCCCTTGCGTCGCTCGAAAAATCGACGGGCCGCCGCATGTTTGATGGCATCCTGAAGGGGGGCGCGCAGGCATCGGGGCGCGAAACGGGGCGCATTGAGGTCGGGTACTGGGCTGATCTGCTCTCGCTTGATGCAACGTCCGAGCATATGTGGGGCAGGGCGGGTGACACCGCATTGGATGCATGGATATTCGCAGGTGATGATCGTTTGGTCACAGATGTTTGGTCTGCGGGGCGCCATATGGTAAGGAGCGGCCAACATCTGCAGCGCGCACCAATTGTCGCGGCCTATAAACAAGTGATTGATGCATTGAGAGACGCCTTGTGAACGCCCCCACCTTCAGAAATTGGCAAAGTGTGCAGGACGAAGTGCTGCGCCGTATTCATTCCCGTGAATGGCCGCCTGGTGATTTGATCCCGAACGAGGCTGACTTGGCGATTGAGTTTGGCTGTGCCCGTTCCACGGTGAACCGCGCTTTGCGGTCTTTGGCGGAAAGTGGTCTGTTAGATCGCAAGCGCAAGGCAGGGACCCGCGTTGCGGCGCAACCCGTCGCCAAGGCAACGCTGGATATTGCGGTGTTGCGTCATGAGGTCGAAGAGCATGGGCTCAAATACGGCTACCAACTGATTTTACGCGATATTGCCGTACCGCCCCTTAGCGTTAGCGGCGCAATGAAATCTATGGCGGACGACAAGCTTCTGCACGTGCGCGCCCTGCATCTTGCGGATGACGAGGCCTATGCGATTGAAGATCGGTGGATCAACACACGCATTGTGCCAGACGCCGAGGCCGAGACGTTTCAATCTGTAAGTGCAAATGAATGGCTGATGAAACATGCGCCTTATACGCATGGTGAAATTGCGTTCTCCGCTGTACAGTCATCAACCGGAGACGCAAGAATCATGGGTGTCGCGCAGGGCAGCGCATTATTTACAATAGATCGTTTGACGTGGGACGGCGCGGCGTCGGTTACCAAAGTGAGGCTCCTTTTCGTGCCAGGGTACCAGTTGCGAACTGGTCTTTGACTTTGCGGTCATGTCGGATTGGCCGCGCCATTTCGGTAGCGCGGCCCTGTAATTCCCAAACGCAGCCTATTTCTTTGATTTGATCATGCTGATCGAAAATTGAACGGCGTTGTCGATGTGAACGACACCCTTGTAGATAGTTTCAGAAATGAACATTGCGGTGGACGTTGAGGGCGTAGGGAACTGGCCGTTCATGGGGAATTCTCCGAATTTTAAAGGATGATTTATTCTGCGTCCATGTAGCTTGAAAGGTAGCCTATCGACAAACTGCATTTTCTAACTCTATAGATAAGAATACCTAATCTATAAATTGGACGATTTGCAGTATGCGCAGGTTACCACCCCTTAAATCCTTGCAGGCTTTTGAATCTGCGGCAAGATGGTTGAGTTTTTCTAAGGCTGCTGATGAGCTATATGTGACTCCCGCAGCGATAAGCCAGCAAATCAAGCAGCTTGAGGCATTTCTTGGTGAACCATTGTTTCACCGGATGACCCGATCGGTCACTTTGACAGGCGCAGCAAAGACATTGCTGCCGCTTATGACTGAAGGATTTGATAAGCTGGCAGAAGCGGTTGACCGGCTCAAGGTTGAGGAGCATTCAGGTGTTTTGACAGTGAGCACAGTTCCCACTTTTGCAATCAAATGGTTGGTGCATCATCTTACGGATTTTTCCGAGAAATACCCGGATATCGATGTGCGGTTGGATGCGTCATTGGATATCCGTGACTTTGCCCGAGACAGCATTGATGTAAGTATACGTCTTGGCGTCGGCGACTATCCTGACTTGCACGTTGAGAAGGTGTTTGACGAAGAGGTGAGCCCTGTTTGCAGTCCCAAGCTTTTGGAAGGGCGAAACGCACTGACCAATCTGGCCGACTTAAAGCGCCATCGGTTGCTTCACGTTGATTGGGGATCATTGACCAACCAATCGCCTGACTGGAAAATGTGGGCACAAGCTGCGGGGTTGGAAGACCTGCCAGTTGAGCGTGGTCCCCACTTCACAGTAGAGAACATGGCGATTGAGGCGGCAATCAACGCTGATGGTATAGCTTTGGTGAGCCATTCTGCTGTTGTCGAAGACTTAAAGGCGGGGCGACTTGTCAGGCCTTTTGATCTAACCGTTCACAGCGACTTTGCCTATTGGCTCGTCTGTCCTCATGCGCATTTGCGCAAAGCGAAAGTCAGCGCATTTTGCAATTGGCTCATGTCCGAAGTGCATCAATGCCCCGTTTGAACCTTCGATAAAAGTGGTGGTTTCTTGACAGGCAAGTGCACTAACCCCAAGGACTCTACGCAACGCTGGAGGGAACTTGGGGCTCAGGTCACTGTCTCTATGAAAAACAGATATAGTGTGCCGATGACGGTGTAGCTAAGGAATGCCGACAGGTGATCGCAATGACAATTCTGTTGAAAAAGGCGCTTATTACCTGTGATGAGAATGCGGACTTAGCACTGAAAATGAGCGCCACTTACAACCAAATTGAGCGGCACATACAGGATTCAGATAAAACCCGCTTTGACTCTGAAGGGCAGGGGGTTCATCTCAATTATCCAAAACAACCGGTGGACAACTCACCAACCATAGTTGCTGAGAAAGACCAAGGCGTCACATTGGCAGAGGTAGTTGACACCTGCAAAGAGTTCCAATCGTTTTTTCCCACAGCGCTGCGGGATTGGCCGGATCTTGTTCGCATCGCAGACCAGATTGCGCAGATGCTGGGCATTGAGCAACCTGTCATGATTGAAGCCAAGCGTACCATGGGCGGTGAATCGGCCGCAGTTACCGTTCTATGCATTCTCGAAAAGGCGCAATCGATCCGCAGCCCTGGCGCATATCTGCGACGGTTGACACAAATGGCTAAGAATGATGCCTTTTCGCTGAATCCTATGATGGCAGCGTTGAAGAACAGGGTAATTGTCAGCTGACAACAGAAAAAAAGATATGATTACAACTGGTTATTTTTTTGATGCGCTGGAAACTGCTTCATTTATGAAGAACTTGTCTTGCTGTAATTCAAATCCGTCAGGTGGCGCGATAGACGTTGCCAGCGATTAAGGGATCCGCAAAGGTGCACGACGGTGGGGTTTGCTGAACCTGGCTGGGGCCTTGATGCGGTGTTAGAGGGTGCCCGCGAACATTGACCCAGTTTATGATCTACAACTGAAGGGATGACCGGAATCCTCAAGCGTCGGGCCAATGTCAGTGCATGGGCCTACACTGACACCACCTAGACAGGGAAGAGCTCAGTGGGTCTTTGCTCAGGGTGCTTTGCACGAAGATATCCCAGTTTGTATCGAAGCTGGCTCCATAGCTTCAAGCGACTTGATAGGGCAGGGGGCCTAACGCTACTCGCGCCGAGCCGATTTCACTGGGCGTGTGTTCGGAGTTACTTGTTGGAACGCGAATTAGCCGTGTTATGGACGGTCGATAGTAATTTAGATGGTGTGTTCATAACTGTGTGTATCGGACGCTCTATCCCGTGAACGTTCTAATCGCCTAGATTGTTTTTTATCATAGCCAGTTTGAAAAACTCACTTGTGTACATGATCAGAACGCGAAATGTCTCGCGCGCGAAACATTCTTGCGGCATAGCTTGGCCGAAAATCTAGTGCCGTGAACGTTCAATGCGACAAGGACCCTTCTATGCCCCCTAAATTTGGAACCAGCGGCCTTCGAGGTCTTGTTACAAAACTTACGCCTGACCTGATCGGCGCTCATGTTAGGTCCTTTGTCGCGTCTTGCCCTGTAGGGAACGGCATATGGGTCGGGCGGGATTTGCGTGGATCATCGCCAGAGATATCGAGGATGGTGGCGAATGCTGCCCGCGAGATGGGGGTGCAGGTCACGGATGCGGGGGCTGTGCCGACGCCTGCTTTGGCATTGGCGTCAATGAACGCGGGTTGTGCCGCGGTGATGGTGACAGGCAGCCATATTCCAGATGATCGGAATGGTATCAAATTTTATACGCCTGGGGGCGAAATCACCAAAGTCCATGAGGCCGCCATTCTTGCGAACCTAGATACGGCTCCCACCCATAAAGGCCCCGAGCCGATTTTAGATACGATGGCAGAGGCCGCCTATGTCGCGCGCTACACCAGTGCCTATGGCGCGGCGTTGGCGGGCATGCGCATTGGAGTTTACAGCCATTCCGCAGTAGGGCGGGATTTGTTGGTTAATCTGCTGACCCAGCTCGGGGTGCAGGTCGTCGAACTTGGCCGTGCCACACATTTCGTGCCAGTCGATACCGAAGCTGTACCTGAGGATGTGCGCGCGCAACTGCGCGATTGGGCCAGAAACCATCCGCTGGATGCGATTGTGT
>JAPKCR010000097.1 GCA_026421135.1 Sulfitobacter sp.
GCGTTTGCCGAAGGTTACCATGCCCGTGCCCAAGCGTATTTTCAGGCCGATCTATACGGCCCGGCGATTGATGATCTGGAATCTACCTTGGCACTTAATCCACAGCAGTATAATGCGATTTTCGGTTTGGGCGCGATCTTGCAAGAGTTTGGAAACTTGCGCTCTGCCGCGGAACTGTATCGCCGGGTGTTAATGATTAACCCTCACCATGAAAACGCGCAAAAGGCGCTGGACGGGCTTCGGCGCGACGGTATTGGGCGCACACTCTAAGACGTCGGGAATGATCTGGTGACAGGCGAAGGTAGGGTCGTGGCCGTTTTGGGCCCGACCAACACGGGCAAAACAACATATGCCATTGAACGGATGCTTGCGCATCGCACGGGGATCATCGGATTGCCGCTGCGCCTGCTGGCGCGCGAGGTCTATGACCGGATCGTCGCACTGCGCGGCCCTTCCGTGGTCGCATTGGTCACGGGCGAGGAACGGATTGTCCCGCCGCGCACGCAATATTGGGTGTGCACTGTCGAGGCGATGCCCGAGGGCATGGGCGCGGATTTGGTCGCCGTGGATGAAATCCAGCTGTGCGCCGACCCTGAGCGTGGACATGTCTTTACCGACCGTTTGCTACGGGCGCGTGGCCTGCACGAGACGCTGTTTATGGGGTCTGATACAATGCGCGGTACCATTGCGGCGCTGGTCCCCAAGGCGCAATTCATGAAACGCGAACGAATGTCCGAATTAACCTATGTAGGTCAGAAAAAGATAAGTCGTATGCGCCCACGCAGCGCAATTGTCGGGTTTTCGGTTGAGAATGTATATGCGATAGCCGAGCTGATCCGTCGCCAAAAAGGGGGTGCGGCCGTTGTGATGGGTGCACTTTCGCCCCGCACGCGCAATGCGCAGGTCGAAATGTATCAAAACGGCGAGGTCGATTATCTGGTGGCCACGGATGCCATCGGGATGGGGTTGAACCTTGATGTCGACCACGTAGCGTTCTCGGCTTTGAGCAAATTTGACGGACGGCGCATGCGCCCACTGGCACCGAACGAGTTGGCCCAGATTGCTGGGCGGGCAGGGCGTGGATTCAAGAGTGGGACATTCGGCGTGACCGGTGACGCCCCCCCATTGGAGGACGGCGTTGCCCGCGCTATCATGGACCACAATTTTACGCCACAGAACAAGATCAACTGGCGCAATCCGTCGCTTCAGTTCGGGTCGATCGACCGGCTGATCAAGACGCTTGAAATGGCCCCAGACCATGAACGTCTGTTCAAAGCGCGCGAGGCTGATGATCTTCGTGTGCTTAAATCGCTGGGCGAAGATGCCGAAATCGCAGCGCGTTGCACCGACGGACCCTCAGTCAAGTTGTTGTGGGATGTTTGCCGCATTCCGGACTTTCGTGGTATAAGCCATGCAGAGCACGCCAGCCTGCTTGAGACGATATTTATCTATCTGCATCAGCGTGGATCGATCCCGGACGACTGGATTGCGCGACAAATTCAGCGCATTGATCGAACCGATGGCGACATTGATGCGTTGTCTAAGCGACTGGCGTTTATCCGCACATGGACCTACGTCACCCAACGCAAAGGTTGGACAAGTGACGAAAGCCATTGGCGAGACGAGGCGCGTGTCGTAGAAGACAGACTGTCGGACGCGCTGCACGAGCGTCTGACCCAAAGATTTGTAGATCGGCGCACATCCGTGCTTTTGCGCCGGCTAGGACAGAAGGAAGCCATGGTGGCCGAAGTAAACGAGACCGGTGAAGTAACCGTTGAAGGCGAATTTGTAGGCAAGTTGGACGGTTTCCGTTTCCGGCAAGACAAAGGCGCTGGCTTCGCAGAAGACAAAACGATCAAGACCGCGTCATTGCAGGCTTTGGCCCCGCAATTCCATTTGCGTGCAGACCGTTTTTATAATGCACCCGATACCGAGATTGATTTCACAGAGCAGGGCGGCCTCATGTGGGGCAATTCGGCTGTGGGCAAGCTTGTTGCCGGCCCCGATGCGCTGAAACCCGGAATCGAGGTTTTTGTCGATGATGTTGCAGGACCCGAGGTTGCCCAAAAGGTGCAGCGCCGTTTGCAGCATTTCATTGATCGCAAAATTGCGGCCTTGTTTGAGCCACTGGTTGCACTGTCCAAGGACGAGGCCCTTACCGGTCTTGCTCGCGGCTTCGCGTCCCGCATGGTCGAGAATTTCGGCATTTTGCCGCGCGCAGACATTGCTGATGATGTTAAAGCATTGGATCAAGACGCCCGTGGTGCCTTGCGCAAGCACGGCATCCGCTTTGGTCAATTCACAATCTTTATGCAGGCTTTGCTGAAACCCGCACCAACCCGCCTGCGGCTTGTTTTATGGTCGCTGGTCAAAGGCTTACAGGAATTTCCTGAATCGCCCCCTCCTGGTTTGGTGACAATTCCGGTGGATACAGCTGCCCCTGAAGGTGCCGATACCATGTCGGGCTACCGCAACGCTGGCACACGTGCGATCCGCATTGATATGCTTGAACGGTTGGCAGACATGCTGCGGTCCGAGGATTCGCGCGGCGGGTTTGAGGCAAAGGCCGACATGTTGTCGATCACCGGCATGACGCTTGAGCAGTTCGCGGCCCTGATGGAAGGTCTTGGCTATAAGGCTGAGAAATCGGAGCGTACCAAGGTCAAGGCTGTTGATACCGTCATCCCGCATGATGGAGCCCAGATGGCGACGGACAAAGGTGCAGATGCAGACACGCCTGTTATGGATGTCGCTGCAGAGCAGCCAGCAGGCGGCATCGTCGCTGACCCTGCGGCGGCACAGCCTGATGATATCGTCCCGGAAACGGCCAGCATATCAGATGAAGGCATTGCGCCTATCATCTCGGAAGAGGCGGAAACTCCTGAGGTTTCGGACCACATCGCCGATACGGCCGCTGGGGAAAACCCTCTAGGTACGGCACCCGATGCTTCCATCGCCGGAGCAGAGACTGAAGTGTTTTATGTCTTTACCTGGGGCCGTCCCGTTCGCGCCAACCAATCTGCACGTCGCGGCGGTGGTGAGCGCCCACAAGGAAAAGGCAAGCCTGGACCTCGTGGCAAAAAAGGTGGCCAGCGTGACGCAAAGGGCGGCAACAAGTCGCAAAGCTCTAGCGCGCGTCCCCCCAAGGCAGAAAAGCCTATCGATCCAGACAACCCCTTTGCTGCGGCCCTGATGGGTCTCAAGACCAAGTAATTGGCGAAAGCGGCCACAAAACTGCGGCTGGATAAATGGCTGTGGCATGCGCGGTTCTTTAAGACACGATCCTTAGCGGCGGCACGCGTGCAAGCGGGTGCCGTCCGCGTCAACGGAAGTGTCGCGCAAAAACGGGCCACGATCATCGTGCCCGGCGACGTGCTGACCTTTGCGATGGGGGATGACATTCGTGTGATCCAGGTCAATGGGATCGGCACACGGCGCGGTCCGGCCCCCGAAGCGCAGGAACTTTATACCGATCTGTCCCCGCCTGCGCCCAAATCCGAGAAGAAACCGCCCGAAAATCCTGCTTTTGAAGGAAAGGGGCGCCCCAGCAAGCGTGATCGGCGTGTGCTTGATCTTTCTCGGGCGCGCCATCTTGAATGATGTGCTGCGCTGATTTAGCAATGCGCCAATTCCGTTATAAAAGATGATCCTATGACCTATATCGTTAACGACGCCTGCATCGCCTGCAAATACACTGACTGCGTCGAGGTTTGCCCCGTGGATTGCTTCTATGAGGGTGAAAATATGTTGGTCATCCATCCCGACGAATGCATCGACTGCGGTGTGTGTGAACCTGAATGCCCCGCTGATGCTATCCGCCCGGATACCGAGCCGGACATGGAAAAATGGGTCGAATTTAACCGCAAGTATTCCGAACTGTGGCCTGTGATCATCACCAAAAAGGACCCCTTGCCCGAAGCGGAAGAACGCGATGGCGAAGCGGGCAAGTTGGACAAATACTTCTCGGAGGCACCGGGCGAGGGCGGTTGAGCGATTCGCACGGCCGACAATCTAAAGCGGGAATTTTGTGGGTTTTCGTCCGAAAACACGTCTGCTATACATTTATTTAATGTAAAAGGCCCAGCGATCGCTTTCGGTGGGGCTGTTTTTGTGGTATTGTCTTTTTAATGACTATACACACCTGCCACTTCTCAACCCTTCTGATGCGGTTGAAATTTAAATTCTGAAGTTGTGATTGATGGCTGTCGGCCTTTATGGGGCCGGTCAGCCTTTGTCTTTGTGAAAAGACGATCTACCCCTGCGGGCTGCGTCCCGTGACCAAGGAGCCATGTTTATGAGCAAGTCGAAAAAGCTAGATTTCCGTCCAAACGAATTCGTCGTTTATCCTGCGCACGGCGTCGGACAAATTGTGTCGGTCGAAGAACAGGAAGTTGCGGGCATCACGCTAGAACTGTTCGTGATCGCTTTCGTAAAAGACAAAATGACACTGCGTGTGCCAACCCACAAAGCAGTCGAAATCGGGATGCGTTCGCTTAGCAGCCCTGACACGATCACCCACGCGATGAAGACCCTCAAGGGTAAAGCTAAGGTGAAGCGGGCCATGTGGTCGCGCCGTGCGCAAGAATACGAACAAAAGATCAACTCGGGCGATTTGATTGCGATTGCAGAGGTCGTTCGCGACCTGCACCGCACTGATGACCAGCGCGAGCAAAGCTATTCTGAGCGTCAGCTATACGAAGCCGCACTTGAGCGTTTGACGCGTGAAGTGTCTGCCGTCGCCGGTGGCGATGAATTGGCCGCCGCCAAGCAGATTGGCGATGTTCTGGAAAGCCGCGTCGCGGCCGCCTAAAGGGCACAATTAGAAATAAAAAAAGCCGCGGCATGTTTTCCTTGCCGCGGCTATTGCTAGTTTAGCGCTAGGCTTGTTTCATTGCCTCTTCCTCGGTCCGGTTCATGAACGCGGTTTCAAGATCCTTTTGCAGCTCTTTCGCGCGGCTTACATAGGCCTTGTTCTCACTTGGCGGGATGTCGGGGCGCCACAGCGCCGCCAATTCACGAACAGACGCGCGGTCATGGCTATAGAACATGCGTTGCGCTTCGGCAGCCTCGTATTCGGACAGACCCAGGTTTTCCAATACATAGCGCCCGGCACGCAGGGAGCTGTCGAACATCTCACGCACGATATCATTCGCACCGGCTTGATATTGGCGGTAAACATCCGTGCGGTCATGTGCGCGTGTCACGATATGCAGGTCGGGGCGTTCCTTGCGGGCATAAGCAATCAGCTGAAGCGCGGATTTAGGATCGTCCAATGCCACAACCAGCACCTTGGCATCACGCAAACCGGCCTTGCGCAGGATATCCGGACGGGTCGGATCGCCCAAAAACGCCTTGAAGCCAAAGCGCCGCATAACGGCGATTGTTTCAGGGTTGTGGTCCAGAACCACGGTGCGAAAGCCCGACGCCTGAACCAACCTGTTTACGATCTGACCAAAACGACCGACGCCTGCGATGATAACAGTGCCCTGTTCGTCGATTTCATCTGCAACAACGGGGCCGGCCTTGGTATCAGAACGTTTGCTGATCTGGTCGTATAAGATGAACAAGAGCGGTGTGATCAGCATCGACAGAGCAACGACCAGAAGCAGCACCTCGGCCACATTGTTGGGCATCACGCCGGTTGCGACCGAAAAGCTGACCAGAACAAAGCCGAATTCGCCTGCCTGGGCCAGTCCAAGCGCCAGTAGCCATCTGTCGCGGCCGCGCAGACGAAACAAGGTGCCCAAGCCGAACAGGATGATCCCCTTGGCGATGATCACCAGCAGCGCCATGCCCATGATAACGACCGTATCCGCGTACAGCAGCTCAAAGTTGATGCCTGCGCCGACGGTGATAAAGAACAGTCCCAGCAAAAGCCCTTTGAAAGGCTCAAGGTCGGTTTCCAGTTCATGACGAAATTCACTGCTTGCCAGAACCACACCGGCCAAAAATGCGCCAAGGGCAGGGGACAGACCGACAAGCATCATCAGGAATGAAATCCCTACAACGATCAATAGGGCCAGCGCTGTGTACATCTCGCGCAGTTTGGCGGCGTGGATAAAGCGAAATACTGGCCGGGTGAAGAATACGCCGGTAACGATGATCCCCGCGATCGCACCGATGGTGACAAGGGTAATGCCCCAGCCCGGTAATCCTTGGATCAAGGATATCGCGGCTTGCGCCACTTCAGCACCTTGCCCTACCGGCTCTCCTGCACCATGGCCCGTTGCTGATGCGGCATGGCCATCTGTGTCCACCGTAATTGACCCGTCAGGCAATACTTTGGCGGCTATGTTCGTGACGAGCAACGGCAAGAACGCGAGGATCGGGATCACCGCAATGTCCTGCGTGAGCAGGACAGAGAACACAGATCGCCCGCCTGCGGTCTGCATCAGACCCTTTTCCGACAGGGTCTGCAGTACGATAGCAGTCGACGACAACGACAAGGTCAAGCCAACGGCAATCGCCACCCCCAGTGGCTGGCCATAGGCCATTGCGATACCCATCAGCACCGCAGACGAAATCAGAACCTGCAAGCCACCCAGACCCAACAACCTGTGGCGCATGTTCCAAAGGGCACGGGGCTCCAGTTCTAGACCAATCAGGAACAGCATCATCACCACGCCGAACTCGGCAAAATGCTGAAGATCTTTGGTCTCTGACCCGACCAGACCCAACGCGGGACCAATTATGATACCTGCTGCGAGATATCCCAGAACCGACCCCAGCCCCAACCGCGAGGCAATTGGCACCGCGATGACCGCAGCGGCCAGATAGATCGTGGCTTGAAACAGGAAACCTTCCATGGGGCGTTTCTCTTTCTTAGGGCCGGTGGGGAACCGGCAAAGGGTCGATTAGGTGGGCAATGGCCCGTCGTGCTTTAGCTGATCCATAACAATCTGACTATGCACTTTTGCAACAGCGCCATGAGGTAGCAAGACATCATGGATCAAGCGGTTCAAGCTCGACAAGTCCGCACAATAGACGCGGAGCAGATAATCTGCATCCCCCGTCATCGTCCAAGCGCTCACGATCTCGGGGCGCGTGGCCAAAAGCCGCGCAAAGCTGGCAGAATGGTCCGGTCCGTGGGTGCCAAGATGCACCTGAATGAAACCCTGCACGGCCAGCCCCAGCCGGATCGGGTTTAGCTTGGCACGGTACCCTTCGATATATCCTTCGGTTTCAAGCCGTTGACGTCTGCGCCCGGCTTGCGATGGCGAAAGGTGCAGCCGTTCACCCAATTCCTGCGCCGTCAAATGCGCATCTTTTTGCAGGGCGGCCAGCAGGCGGC
>JAPKCR010000098.1 GCA_026421135.1 Sulfitobacter sp.
GCTGCATTAACAAACCAACGGCGCAAATCACGGATGTCTGTTTTGTCCAATGCACGCGCCTGAACCGGATCATTGGTGAACGTGCGAATGGGTTGGGCGGACACCGCCATGGGCACTTCTTTTGAATAGAGGTTCGGGCCATTTACGCCAGAATACGCCAGCTGAATTCCCGCCAACGCACCGTGTTCTTTCATCGCGTCTGACATCTTACGCAGCATGGGCACGTCCTTGTCTTCCCACAGGCGCAACTCAATGAACGGCGTGATTTCGGACGTATGGTGCATCTCGCACTGTTCGGTAAAGATAACGCCCCAGCCACCTTCGGCCTTAGAGCCGCGCATCGCTGCGGCGGCGGACGGATCGCGGTAGCCGCCGCCATTGCAATGTGGAACCTGATAAAAGCGGTTCTTGGCGGTTACAGGCCCAATTTGCATTGGTTCAAAGAGGATGTCGTAACGTGGATCGCGCACGGGGGAATCTCCTGCCGGGATAAGGCTTAGTCGCTTTTCTGACAGAATAATGGCTTAGGCTAAAGTCGCGGTTGCAAAATCATGGCTTAGGGTGGGCTTAAGCTTTAGGCGTGATTGGCAGGCCCGGATAGCCCCATTTGGAAATCGACTGCGACGCATGATCAATAAACGCATCCACCGACAAAACCGACCGCGCGCCTTGCGGGATCACGAACCCTAAACGCATCGGGCGGTGTTCGCCTTCCAATGGAATGAACCGCAATTCGCGCCCGTCTGGTGACAGGTCTGAATGTGGGCGAATATTCGCAACTGAAAACCCGAAACCATTCGCGACGAGGGACCGCATAACGGCCATGTCGCGTGTCCGCTCTACGATATTTGGTGTCACAGAAGCGTTTTCAAAGATGCTTAGAAAATACGTGCTGCTGATCGGCAAATCGAGCAGAACCATCGGGTGATCGGCCAGTGTTTTGATCGACACAGATTTGTGGTTAGCCAAAGGGTGATAGCCAGAGACAACCGCATATAGCGGCAGCGAACGCACGGGGATAAATTCCAGATCAGGTGGGATTTCGAGATCATAGCTCAAGGCCACATCAATTTCGGCGCGCCTGAGCTTTTCAATCAACGTTTCTTGATCACACTCGAATTGTGATACCTGAACGTCTGAATGGGTATCCTGAAATTTGCGCCGAATGGCGGGCAACAAGACCTGTACAAACGTCAAAAGGCACCCCACGTTTAGCGGGCCCTGCACGTTTCCAGATATGGTACCTGCAAGCCGGTTAAGACCTTCTGCCTCAGTCAGGACTTTTCGGGCCTGTCCCATAAATTGCTTTCCGGCCTGTGTGAGGCTCAGGCCATGGGCGTGTTTGCGCACAAACAAAGGTAGGCCAAACTCCGCCTCAAGCTGGGTGATCGCGGCTGAAATGGACGGCGAAGACACGTTCACCATCGCACTAGCCTGAGCAATAGAGCCTTGTTCGCCAACTGAGACGAAATATTCCAATTGTCGGAGTGTGAACCGCGATGCCATCAGCTTACCTCGCCTGACGCGTCAAAAGGTTCAAGTCGAATACTTGATCCATGGCGTCTTCAGCGCCATCGATCGTATCGATTGCTTCTGCATACCGCTGAAAAAATGCGCGGATCAAGTCGGCATGTTGGTGTTCATATTCTATTCATCACCAGGGACGCCATACGATGGTGCCTCGCGCGGGTCGATTGCGCGCTGCACGTAGGCCGCAAGCTGGGGTTTATAGACCTCCCAAGCGGTTGCAATATTTTCAATCGGGCACTCCATCGTCCAATCGCAGCGCAGTTCGGCCACGGGCCACGCGACCTTATCAACCAAAAGCATGCCCGCTGAATGAAGCGGTCCAGCCTCGCCACCCTGCGCCAAGCCTGCGCGCATGGCCGCGATCAGCCGATCCCCAAGATGACCTGACGACCCTAAAAACCCGTCGACGACAGCTTGTGGGACCCCATCATTGGCCAACATATTGCCACCCGAAGCCACATCTGGCGCTTGCGCTTGCGTCCATATCCCGAGCGAATTTGGCCCAGAATGGATCGCGGTCGCGCCTGTTTTGTCGACTGCCAAAACCTGACGGTACTCAATGAATTTGCCCAGATCACGCACACCTGCGATGGCCTCGGACGCGCTCATCCCGCCTGCCATCAGATCAAGCGCTAATGGACCCAGCGTCGGGTCTGTGACGTTCTGCGAGGCCACGGCCCCAACGCCCGCACGCGCATAAGCGCAACGCGCTGCAACTGCAGGCGAAGATGATGAAATGGCCAAACCGAACATGCCAGTTTGCGCGCAGCGTGCGACAAGGGAGAATGTCATGTGGGGATCACCGCCGTACCATCAATTTCCACCAACCATTCGGGCCGCGCCAAAGCTTGTACAACCAATCCAGTCGATACCGGATGCACACCTTTGATGTATTGACCCATCGTGCGGTAGACATCCTCGCGGTGGCGCACATCGGTGATGTAGACCACGACTTTGACAAGATGCTGCATCTCGCCGCCCGCTTCCTCGATCAACTGCTTGATATTTTGCATTACTTTATGGGTTTGCTCAACGGGATCATTGCTGGTGATGTTCACCGCATCATCCAAGTTTTGCGGGCATTGACCACGCAGCCAGACGGTCTTTCCGCCCTCCGTCACAACCGCTTGGCACAGATCATTATCAAGATTCTGTTCAGGATAGGTGTCCGACGTATTGAATTTGCGAATGCGGGTATGGGCCATTTTGTTTCCTAAAGTTAGTCGGCAGCGGGGCGTATGATCGCGGCCTCGCCCTGATAGTCGGCATAGGCACGCTGAATGGCAATCTGATCCGCGATGAATTTCGCATCATGCCAGACACCCCACAGAAAGGTCGAACCGCGGCGCGACTGCCATGGCAAACCAAGGAAATAGACACCAGGTTCTTTCGATACGCCGCGCTGATGAATAGGTGCGCCTTTGTCATCAAAGGCTTCAACATTGAGCCAACTGAAGTCCTGTTTGTATCCAGTCGCCCAAATAATAGTAGTGATGTCTTCCTTAGCAAAATCAAGACTGCTGATGGGATCAATCAGGCTTGCTGGGTCCGCAAACATCTCTCGTGCTGTCGGCTCCAACGGAAGATCAAGACCCATCGCAGTGGCATAGGCATCAGCGGCATCCAGCATTTCGAAATAGCTTGCATCACCCGCAGCGATGTTCTCTTTAACGTCATCCGCAAAGGACAGCGTCCCGTTTTTGTAAGACGCCGTCATTCCCAGCAGTATTACACCTTCGCCCGCGAGACGTCGAAAATCCATGGTTTGACCGCCATATGCTCCGCTGACCGAAATTGTTACATGCTCGGTACCGGTTTTTTGGGCGGCCAGATCCCACAGCCCCAAAACACCCAACCACCACACGAAATCGCGATCACGATAGCGGCGCGGCGGGCGGTCGTGGGGGCCAACGGACAGGTAGACTTTGCGCCCTGCCCTGTTCAACTCGTCCGCGATCTGCGCGCCGGACGATCCAGCACCAACGACCAGAACCGCCCCATTAGCCAGCTGGTCTGGATTGCGGTAGCTGGCGGAATGCATTTGCGTAACGGTTGCGCTTTGCGGGACAATTGGCGGAATCACCGGATGCTGGAATGCACCGGTTGCGGACACGATGCGCGTGGCTTCAATGATGCCATCCGATGTCTCAACCCGAAAACCGGCGCG
The DNA here is from genome assembly GCA_026421135.1 of Sulfitobacter sp. GTDB lineage: Bacteria > Pseudomonadota > Alphaproteobacteria > Rhodobacterales > Rhodobacteraceae > Sulfitobacter. Next base: position 3,698 of record JAPKCR010000098.1, read on the forward strand.
ATCTGACAACCGTTCGGCCTTGATCACCGCAACGCCCGTGCGAACAGGCGCGTCGACCTTTTGTGCATATTCTTCGATATAATCCGCGACACGATCTTTACTCACAAACTCATCAGGTGCGTTGCCTTTGAACTCCAAGTTCGGGAACCTGTCATGCCAAACAGGGCCATTGGTCACCAAGGCATCCCAACGCGACGTGCGCCACGCCTCGGCAATGCGGTTTTTCTCAAGGACCAGATACGGCACATCTTGCTTGCCCAGATGTTCACACAGCGCAATGCCAGCTTGGCCCGCGCCCACAACAAGTGTGTCTATGGTTTCGACTGACATTCCAGGCCCTTTCAAACGACACAAAAGACAGACGAGGCTCTGCCATGTTGCCTCCAGTCTTACGGTTTACGCCGGTGGGGCAAAGAACAGTCTACATTAGTCCTGATTAGGTTTTTGTGAAGCTTTCATTCGCAGAGAAAGGTTTCTCCTAAGCCCACCTTCGGAAAACACAGTTATTTTGTGCTGGGCTACGCTGCGTAATTTATTAATAGTAGATGCAGTGCGTTCGTGTATACATGAATTCACTGTGGACGTTATCGCCGTAAAATTTGGGAAGTCAGAATGAACGAAAGCGCCAAATTGGCCGTTGATGTCCGCGATGCAGTGAAACGTTATGGAACGTTTACTGCGCTCCAGAAGATTTCGCTTGGAATAAGGGATAACGAATTTTTCACCCTTTTGGGGCCCTCAGGTTGCGGCAAAACCACCCTTTTGCGGATGATTGCAGGTTTTGAATCCGTGACCGAAGGTGCCATATACCTTTACGGCGACGAGATTGAGATGCTCCCGCCGAACAAGCGCCCCGTGAACACTGTCTTTCAGAATTATGCCCTGTTCCCGCATTTGTCGGTCTTGGACAATGTTGGCTTCGGCCTCGAAATGAAAGGGAGCTCAAAGGCCGATGCGCGCAAACGTGCCGGCGAAATGCTTGAGCTTGTGCAGCTCACGCAATTCGCCAACCGCAAGCCCTCCCAGCTGTCGGGTGGGCAACAACAACGTGTTGCCCTTGCCCGCGCCTTGGCCCCTGCCCCCAAAGTTTTATTGCTGGATGAGCCTCTTTCTGCGCTGGATATGAAGCTGCGCAAGGCCATGCAGATCGAGTTGAAGCACATCCAGCGTGAGACTGGCATTACCTTTATATTCGTCACCCACGACCAAGAAGAAGCCCTGACTATGTCAGACCGGATTGCCGTGATGTCTGCAGGTGAGATGCAGCAGCTCGGTGAGCCTCGCGATATCTATGAGCATCCTCGCAATATGTTCGTCGCGGATTTTATTGGTGATACCAACCTGCTTGAGGTGTCAGTCGGCGAAACCACCAATGGTCGTGTGCTGTGTCAAATCGGTGGTGCGAACGCGCTGACCTGTGATGCTGTTGAAGGTGTCGACACCGGAGCGCAGGTTCATCTGTCTGTGCGGCCCGAACGCTTGACCTTGTCTGATACCGCAACGTCGAGCGAAAGCCTGAAAGGCACGATCGTCGAAAACATCTTTATCGGAACGGACATCAACACAATCGTTGATCTAGAGGGCGGCCCGCAGTTCACGGTGCGCACGTCCAATTCGGATCGCGGCAACAAACGCATTATTGAGCCGGGCAGTCCCGCGTTCGTCAATATGGAGGCAGGTGCTGCGCGCCTGTTAGTTGACTAATGGCGGGCGGCGCGCCATCCGGCGGATCATCGGCCTCTGATACCTACGCACCGACCAAACACTGGTTGCTTGCGCCATCATGGTTCGTGCTTGGGTTTTTCACGCTCGCCCCTATCCTCATTATGCTCGTCTATTCCTTCCTGACAAAGGAATTCCGCGGTGGCGTCATTTGGGAGCCGACATTATCGGCCTATGATCAATTCTTTTTTGATCGAGGGCTATTCGGGGACGCGGATCCAACCCTTCAATGGACCTACATCAGCATCTTTTGGCGATCGATTTGGCAAGCTGGCGTGGCCACAATACTGTCCCTTCTCATCGGATTTCCAACGGCTTATTTCATTGCAACACGGCCCGAAAGATCCCGCGCGTTGTGGGTTTTTCTGATCACCATTCCCTACTGGGTGAACCTGTTGATCCGCACCGTATCAATGAAGTTTCTGATGCGCGACGAAGGCCCGCTGAATGATTTCTTGATGAACATTGGATTGATCGACGCGCCGCTGCATATCATCAACACAAACTTTGCCGTTCAAATGGGGCTGTTTTACAGCTACCTGCCGTTCATGGTGCTACCGATTTATGCATCCGTGGAACGCTACAATTTCACAATGTCAGAAGCTGCCGCAGACCTTTACGCAAGCAAATTTGCAACCCTGCGCCGCATCGTGTTACCGGCGGTTAAACCGGGCGTTATTGCGGGCTGTATCTTGGTGTTCGTGCCCAGCCTTGGTGCGTTTCTTGCGCCCGACCTATTGGGCGGAGCGAAGAACTTCATGATCGGTTCCCTGATCGAAGAGCAATTCAAAGGGAACGCAGGCAACTGGCCCTTTGGCGCTGCCGCTTCGATGATCCTGTTGACGATGGTGATGACGATCTTACTGATTTTCGCAGGTCAGCAACGCCGCGCGGGGCAAGAAACATGAGCGCTTTTAACGACGTCAAAACCTACACGGGGTTCCGTTTCATAACCCTGTTGTGTGTGTTCATTCTATATGCGCCACTGCTTGTCGTAACGGTGTATTCATTCAACGCATCCACGTCGATCACCGTTTGGGAGGGCTTGTCGCTGCGCTGGTACGTCGACGTCTTCGTCGGCCCCGAAAGTACCAAGTTCAAACAGGCGGCGATCAATTCATTCTCGATTGCGATCATTGCGGCGACCATCGCAACAGCCATTGCAACAGCGGCGGCGACGGCCATTGTGCGGGGCGGGTTGTTTCGCGCGCGCGGCATGTCGCTGGGCCTGATAACACTGCCGATTATGGTTCCCGAAATCGTGCTGGCCGTTGCGACCTTGATCTTCTTCAATTCGATCGGCTTTGATCGCGGGTTTATGACTATTCTTGTGGCGCATATCGCGTTTTGCATCCCCTTCGCCTACCTGCCTATCCAGGCCCGTATGCAAGGAATTGAAGACACCTATGAACATGCGGCGATGGACCTCTATGCCACCAAATGGCAGGCGTTCCGCCGCATCCTTCTGCCCCTGATGATGCCTGGCATCATCTCGGGTTTCTTGCTGGCGTTCATCGTCAGTCTTGATGATTTCATCATCACCAATTTCGTCAAAGGCGCAGGGATTGAAACCCTCCCAACGGCGATCTTTGGGTCGGTGAAACAAGGGCTAAAGCCCAACATCATGGCAATCTCTACGATGCTTCTTGGCCTCTCAGTCGTGATGGTGACAATCTCTTACTTCGTCTCGAAGTCGGACAACACGAAATAACAAAAGGGAGCTACCAACATGAAACTATTAACAACATCCGCAATGGCTTTGGCACTACTGGCGAATACTGCGGCCGCTGAGGGCGAACTCGTGCTGTATCACTGGTTCGAATATATGCCCGCCGAACTGCTGGAAAAATTCACGGCC
>JAPKCR010000726.1 GCA_026421135.1 Sulfitobacter sp.
CAAGCCTTCGATCTGGTCGGCGTTAAATACGTTGTTGCATTTTGCAAACGGGATGCGGGTTTTGCCTTCGCCTGTTTCGGCTGCGCTTTCGGTCTGGTCGCCTTCCTTCTCGAACGTGCCATAAAAGACAGAACGGGCGCATTTTGATCCCTTTTTGACGCTACCACCAAGGTCAACCGCTTGTTTGAAAGTCATCCACCGCTCTGATGAAAAATCGCTGATGTGTGCCGATGCCCAAAGCATCAAGATATTAACGCCGCGATATGGTTCGCCGTTATGACGCAAGGGCAGGGCTGCGCTACCTGCGCCACCTGTCCACGGCTTACGCCAAGGCGGGGTGCCTGCTTCAATCTGCGCGATGATTGTGTCTGTGACGTGCTGGTGAATATCAATCTTAGCCATGATCTGAATTTCCTTTGTGGTGGCACATTTGAGGCTTCGCGCCCCTTAATTGTGCGGGTTTTTGACCAAAGCCCTAAAAGGGCGTCGGCTCTAAAACTTGCCACGTGGCGAACGCGGTGGGGGGCGAGACAAGATAAACTGATAGGGTTGGTGCGGCCCGCAGCGCAGCGAGGACACGGCCCTGTCTGTTTGTCTTGTCCGAGGGGGGAGGCCGCGCCTCCACCCTGACGCTGCGCAGTGGCGTTCGGCTTGCCCGAACCCCAAGTAGCCAATGAAAACTCAGGGCCAAAGGCTCGTAGGGCAGGGGTTATCCAGTGCCGGTTAGGGCGGCTACGACCGCCTGAATCCCAAACCCCAGCATTCCCGTAAACGAAGACACCACACATCGAAGTGTCGAAATTGTGGGTAACGCGGCCTGCACAAGGCGAAGCGAACGACCGTCACCCGCAGGGCAGATCGCCGAGGCTCAGGGCGGACATGAGACAAAGGAAGCGGGGCGGCTCGGAGAGACTGCCCGACGACTATTGGATCAGCTCGCATCGGGGCGCGGTGTTCTGGTGGAAGCCACTTGCGGCTGGAACTAGGGCGCGGTGCCCTGCCCAGAGGGCGGGGCATCGGTCATCAAGATAAACGCTGTATCTGCTCTGCTTTAGGTATTCATTGGAAGGCTGACGAAATCACCTTCAATCATTGGAAAGGTGACTTTGGTAAAACCACAATCTTTCAAGAACGAAACGATGCCCGTCACCGTCTTGAACTCGCGGACGGAAATTTGTCCTACAAGCCGTGAACGGGCAGTCACCAGCATTTGTGAAGACCCGTCTGGATGATGAGCCTCCATCGTCCAAAGCCCATACCAAACTGACGCCTTACGTGTTGGCGACTGACAACATTTGATCATCAGAGTCGAACCTGTTTCAAGGCGCTGTTTTAATGCGACTTCCGTTAACACGTTGGGCGTCGTGATTGATGTTTCGGGCAAATTTCAATCCAATACAAAGCAGACAGTAATATGGTATTGTATCAAATTCCATCCCAACGACAGGCTGCAAAGGGGGCTGTCTGCCCCCGCGCCCGTGGCGCTCCCCCGAGGATTCTTAGGGGAAGATGAATGGGAAAAATCAAATGATTGACCAAAAATCCTATGTGATCAACGCAATCAAGCTGCAACGTCAAGTGTAAGCAACCTTGACAGGCTGGTGCAATTCAGCGGAAAGAAGAAAAGAACAATACAAGAACATAGGGGATGTTGGATGCCTGTTTTTCCGGTGGAAACACCTGTCGTTGCAAATGGTATGCCCCTTCGTTTGGTCTCAACACCAGCGAGTGCAGGGTTTCCATCCCCTGCTGGGGATGATTTGGAAGACGAAATAGACCCCATTTCATGGGTCGTTCGGCACCCGTCATCGACGTTTTGGTGGCGTGTCGAAGGTGATTGCCTTTGGGACGCTGGAATCCGTGACGGTGATCTGATCGCCGTTGATCGCGCTGGAAAGCGCAGGATCGGACGGGCGGTCCTCGCCGGGGATGAAGGAGCAGTGACAGCCAAAATCCTACGTAAACGGGATGGGCAATAATTTCTGGCCCCGGCAAATGGCCG
>JAPKCR010000099.1 GCA_026421135.1 Sulfitobacter sp.
TGGGGTTGAGTTTGAGAGCGTCGATACCGGATGGATTGCTATGGCCGATACCATCGAGACGGCACAGGAAAACCTTTTGCAACACCTGCAAACGTTTCACGCAGAGCACCCGATCAAACTCTTCGCGCCCCGCAGCATATTGGTGAGCAGCGATCAATCGCCGCGGCTCGGGCCGTATGTGGAACGACGCTTGGCCAAAGCCGGGACGATCCGTGTGGTAAACGATCAGATTGCCATGACCGCCCATGACCCGGATGCAGCTCTGACCACAATCCAACGCAACCGCATGGCAGAAATTGAAGGGCAAATTAAAGACGGGGGAACACTGCCGCCCAGTCTAGGCACTATTCTACAAGAAACTGACGACCACGACCTGCTTGCGCTTTTGGTCGCCGAGCAAAAGGTTGTTCCGCTGATCAATGTCGGACTTAACCAACAGGTGGTTTTTCACGCCCAAAACATCGCACAAGCCGTGCAAAATCTGCGGCATACGTTCCCGCCGCCGACCTCGTTCACAACGGGGCAGGCGCGTGCCGTGCTACAGACCAGCCGCAAATTCATCGTGCCACTGCTAGAATACTTTGACGCTACGGGGGTGACGCATCGACAGGGCGATATGCGCCAGATGGCAGCACCTGAGTATTGATCTTTCGCCTGACTGCGACCCCCGCTAGGGTCCGTCAGAACGGAGGTGACTGGAGTCTGGTGGCTTCCCTGGTCTTCAAAACCATGGACGCGCCGATAAGGCGTGTGGTGGGTTCGATTCCCATCCACCTCCGCCAAGCGGCTGGACATTCCGTAGTGATCCCCATCAATATGCAAATGCATACTTGGGAGGGTGACACATGATCGACATTGCGCGTTCTTTCACACTGAATAATCTTGACGGTAAAGCAAACTCCTTTGATGGCACTGGCCCTAGTTTGGTGTGCTTTGTGAAAGAAGATTGTGAAACCTGCAACATTGCCGGCCCCGTGATCCAAGGTATTTTTGAGGCCTATGGCAGTGAGATTGACATGGTCGTGCTGGGCCAGTCCGGTGACAAAAATGCGGTCTTTGCGCAGCGTCACGGCCTGACAATGCCTGTGCTGGGAGATGCGGGATGCAAGGCGTCCTTCGATTGGGATATCGAAATAGTGCCCGCTGTGTTCTGGATCGATGCCGAAGGTAAGGTTGTTACCAAGTTCGAAGGTTTCGTGCGCGACGACTGGCAAGCGTTGTCCGATCAGATCGCAACTGAGACCGCGCAGGCCGCAGCTCAAATCGACTGGGACAGCCTGCCCGCATGGCGCCCCGGCTGCGGGTCGAAACACTTCGACCCCGAGATATACGACAAGCTGCGCGCCGAAGCAGACGGTAGCGTTTTGCGTGCCCGCAAGGTGGAAGTCGCCAGTGGCGATGACGTGGCAGAATTCATGTTCGATCAAGGTTTTTCAGACGGCCTGCCGCTGGTTCCACCAACGCCCGAACGGGTGATGCGTATGCTGGCGGGTACCCACCGCGACCCACAAGATGTCGTTGCGACGGTGCCGCCGAACATGGGTATAGCCACCGTCGAAAAAATCGCAATCAACGCTGTGATGGCAGGCTGCAAACCGGAATACCTGCCCGTAGTGATCGCCGCGGTCGAGGCGGTTTGCACCGATGAATTTAACATCCACGGGGTCACGGCAACCACGATGGGGGCCGCGACAGTGATGGTCGTAAACGGCCCCGTCGTTGACAAAATTGGGATGAATGCAGGGCTAGGCGCGATGGGGGCGGGCAACCGCGCCAACGCCACAATCGGGCGTGCGCTGCGGCTGGTGATCCGCAATGTTGGCGGGGCCACGACGGGGGGCGTCGAACGTTCGGTGTTGGGCAACCCGATGAAATACACCATGTGCTTTGCCGAGAACGAGGCCGTGTCACCGTGGGAACCGCTGCATGTCGAGCGCGGGTTCAAAGCGGATGATTCCGTCGTGACTGTGTTTGCGATGACTGGCGGCCCGGTGCATATCGTAGATCAAACTTCGCGCAAACCGGATCAGATTGCAGGGTCATTGGGGCAGGGGCTTGAAGGGGTGTTCATGCCCAAACTGCATAACCTGCCCGTAGATGCGCTGCTGGTCGTGTGCCCGGAACATATCAACACACTTACCGTTGACGGCGCATACTCCAAAGACCGCTTGCGCGACCGCATCCAAGAGGTCACGTCGCGCCCGCTAAGTGAAATGGTGCAGGATGACCATTCCGGCGCGGGTATACCGCAGGCTGATGCCGAGAAGATGGGGCCTGACAAATTGGCACAGCTGGCTCCGAAATTTGCAGGCAAAGAATACATCCACATCGTCGTCGCAGGCGGCGAGGCGGGCAAGTTTTCGTCGGCATTCCATGGCTGGGCCACGGGGGCTGTCGGCTCAATTTCCGTTTCCAGAAAAATTGATCTGGGCTAACATCGCAATCAGAGGAGGACATGAATGACTATTATTCTCGACCCGACGGATGAACGCGTCCCGGTCGTGCGTCAGATTGCCGAACGATCCGGATCGGTGCAGGGCGTCGTGGGGTTGCTGAACATCAGCAAACCGCGCGGCAATATTCTGCTGGATGAACTGGACCGCTTGATGGCCGAAGGCGCACCCGGCGTTGAAATCCGGCGCTATACCAAGCCGACATTCGCCAAACCTTGCCCCGACGCATTGCGCCACCAAATCCGCGATGAATGCGATTTTATGATCGAGGCATTGGCGGACTGAGGATCATGTACCACGTGCAGTATGCACGATACAGTCTGGTTTGAAATCCAGGGGATCCCGTCTGTTTCCGTCGCCTCAAGCGCGTTTGGCCAAGCGGCTGAAACGCAACGCAAAGCGTTAGGCATGGAAGGCGCAAGGTACGTGCTGGTGCCGCATCCTATTCAGGACGCCACCGACGACGAAATGCGTGGAAAAGCGCACGAGGCCTATGATCAGATCATGGCAGCGCTTCGCGATAAGTGACGACAATGGCGGCGCAGGGGACACCTTGTGCCGCCTTACAATTCAGCGACCAACCGCGTCTTGGACAGATCGTCGCTAAGCCACACCAGATCATCCGCACGATCAAGCGAAGGGGGAGAACGCAATATCCTTGCGGGGATCGTCGTTGCGCGTGCCAGCGCTTTTTCAAGCGGTTCTTTTACATCCTCAACCAGTACCCGGATCGCCTGCGGCATGGTCAAGTCTGCGCCTGCCAATGTGCCGTCTGCCAGCGTCAGTTTGCCGTTGGCGCGCAAAATTTCACGACCATTTAATTCAAAGTTGGTGATGTCCGACCCTGCCGTCGCCATCGCATCTGTCACTAGAAACACGTCGCTTGGCCCATTGTTGGCAGCGAGTGCAGCGCGGATCATCGCGGGGTGGACATGCACGCCATCCGCAATCAACCCGCTGGCAACATCGGGGTGATCCAGTGCTGCCCCCACCAAACCGGGTGCGCGCGCTTGGGCTTGGCTCATTGCGTTAAACAGGTGGGTGGCACAGCGCGCGCCTGCGTCAAAGGCGGCCATCGCGGTATCGTAATCGCAGTCGCTGTGGCCAAGGGATACAATGATCCCTGCATTTGCCATCGCCTTGATCTGCGCGTTTGTTACGTTTTCCGGTGCGACTGTCATCATCAGATTCGGGATGTGTTCGGCCGCGGCCAAAAGCCCGCGAAGGTCGCTGTCTTGCATCGGCCGGATCAGCGCGCCGTCATGGGCACCTTTACGTGCGACGCTTAGATGTGGCCCTTCAAGATGCAGGCCCACGATGCCCGGAATTTTCTGATCAAGGGCGACGATGACAGCCTTAATCGCTGCGGCAGTCTGATCGGGGGTATCTGTGATTAAAGTGGGCAGGATGGCCGCTGTTCCCAGCCCCCGATGCGCCAACGATATTGTCCGCAGGATATCAACCGTGGGGGCATCATTTAACATCACGCCGCCGCCGCCATTGACTTGCAAGTCCACAAATCCAGGCGACAGTATGCCCCCATCCAGCCTGATCAGGTCGCAGTCGGATGGCAGTTCCTGCGGTTTCAAAATGCGTGTTTCGCCGTTCGACAGCAGAAATAATGCACAGCCTTCCCACATCGTGACGCCATCGAAGATGCGCGAACCGACATAGGCCACTGGCGCATGTGTCATTGTGCGGCTGCGCTTTTGGCCAGGGCAAAGGCACCATCGACAGCACGTCCTTTTGCCGGAACCAGATTAGCGGTCATCTGATCCGGCAGATACCCCGCATAATGCGGCCCGACCCCGCCCGACAGGCACAGGATGTCATTTGTCTGATATTCGAGTGCGCCAAGTGCACTTTGCAAGTAATCAGCGCCGCGCTGCATCAACATCCGGCCAATCGGATCGCCTGCTGCTGCCATTTCGACAACATCGGGTGCAAGTGTCCCAAAATCGCCCGGACGTGCCTTTAGGCTGAACTGCACGATCCCCGCAGCACCGCCAAGTTTTTCCAGCATCCGGTCAGTCAGGGCGCTTGCGGGTACAATGCCGTCGACCACCAGCAATGTCTGCTCTAGCACGCCATGACCCAACCAAGCGCCCGACGCCTGATCCGACACCTGATAACACCAACCGCCGATGCAGGTCTGAACGCCCCCACGTTGCCGTGCAATGATCGTGCCGGTGCCAAGCGCCAACACGAACCCGTCTGCAGGACCAATGGCCCCGACAATTGTTGTGGTCGTGTCTTCGGTAATGACGCTTTTGCCAAAGGGCAGCGCATCTGTGACCCGTTTGCCAATGTCTGGCCCCGTGAAGCCGGCCAGCCCCAGATGGGCGACGGCATGGTTCATCTGCTCCGCGTCCTGACCAGCGTCGTTTAACGCTGTGCGGGTCGCCTCCAAAATATGGGCGATTGCTTCGTCAAAATTGGTGCTAACGTTGGCGCGGCCGCCTTTGGCTTCTGCTAGAATGCCATCTTGGGCCGTTCCAACGACAACGCGGCAGCCTGTCCCGCCGCCGTCGACACCAATAAGAATAGGGGGGTATTGATCCATCATGGGGCTTGTCTAGGACACCTGTTTTGTCGGGGAAAGAGTATTTTCCCTGTCGAAGAAAATGTGTTGAGCAATTCCATTTACAAATTGCCCACTTTAGTGTTAAGTTAGCGCTAACATTAGTCGATGAACCTCTCTTTTGGTGATCTAGACTGATTTATAAGGGGATTATCATGTTGAATGAAACCGTCATCCGAGTCACCAACCGCATTATCGAAAGAAGCGCCGCAAGTCGTCAGGCGTATCTGGCCCGCATGCGTGGTGCCGCCGAAGCAGGTCCGGCACGGGCGCATTTGTCCTGCAGTGGACAGGCGCATGCCTATGCGGGTGCTGGGCCGGATCAGAATGCATTGGCAACGCAATCTGCCGGTAATATCGGCATCATCACCACCTATAATGATATGCTGTCGGCCCATCAGCCGTTTGAACGTTTTCCGGAAATCATCCGCGAAGCCGCCCGCGCAGTTGGCGGTACAGCACAGGTGGCCGGCGGCGTTCCCGCGATGTGCGATGGCGTTACCCAAGGCACACCAGGGATGGAGCTAAGCCTGTTTTCGCGCGACATCATCGCGATGGCGGCAGGTGTCGGCCTTAGCCACAATACATTCGATTCTGCGGTTTTTCTGGGCGTTTGCGACAAGATCGTGCCCGGGCTGGTGATCGCTGCACAGGCGTTTGGCCACCTGCCTGCGATCTTTTTGCCAGCGGGGCCAATGACCTCTGGCATATCGAACGATGAGAAGGCGGTTGTGCGCCAGAAATTTGCGTCGGGCGAGGCAACCCGAGAAGAACTGATGGCGTCAGAAATGGCTGCCTATCATGGCCCGGGGACCTGCACGTTCTACGGTACCGCCAACACCAACCAGATGTTGATGGAATTCATGGGGCTGCACCTGCCTGGCGCATCCTTTGTGAACCCAAACACACCCCTGCGCGATGCCCTGACAATTGCAGGAGCACAGCGGGCGCTGGCGATCAGCCATTTGGGCAACAACTATACGCCTGTGTGCGATGTGCTGGACGAAAAGGCATACGTAAACGGCATGATCGGCCTGCACGCGACTGGCGGCTCGACGAACTTGCTAATCCATCTGGTTGCTATGGCCCGCGCGGGCGGCATTATTCTGGATTGGCATGATTTCTCGGACCTGGCCGAGGTGACGCCGCTTTTGGCACGGGTTTATCCAAACGGTCTGGCGGATGTGAACCACTTCCATGCCGCGGGAGGTCTGGGATACATGATTGGCCAATTGCTGAGCGGCGGCTTGCTGCATGATGATGTGAAAACCATCGCTGGTGACGGGCTTGACCGTTATACGCGCGACCCCAAGCTGAAAGATGGCGCGGTTGAATGGGTCGATGGCCCGACCGTGACATTGAACGACAAAATCCTGCGCCCGATGGGTGACCCCTTCCAACCAACCGGCGGGCTTAAACGACTGTCGGGATCGTTGGGCAATGCTGTGACCAAGGTCTCTGCCGTCAAGCCAGAACACTATATTGTCGAAGCACCTGCACGGGTTTTCCATGATCAAGAGTCGGTAAAAGAGGCCTATAAGAAAGGGGAATTCACTAGCGATGTCGTTGTTGTTGTCCGTTTTCAGGGGCCAAAGGCGAACGGCATGCCCGAACTGCACAGTCTGACTCCGGTTCTGGCAAACCTGCAAGCCAAAGGGCTGAAGGTCGCGCTGGTCACAGATGGCCGGATGTCTGGCGCGTCGGGCAAAGTTCTTAGCGCCATCCATGTTTGCCCCGAAGCCCTGGATGGCGGCCCGATAGCCCGCATTCAGGACGGTGACGTAATCCGTGTGGATGCCCGTGATGGTGTGCTTGAGGTGATAACACCCGGTGCGCTAGACCGCGAAATTACGACGGCTGATCTGTCTGGCAATGAATACGGACAAGGCCGGGAACTGTTTGCGAACTTTCGCAGGACTGTCGGGGCCGCAGATACCGGTGCCAGCAGCATTTGAATCGAATGAAGGACTAAGGTTATGACCCCACAAGACGCTAGCGCCGCCGCATATGACATCTGCAAACTGGCCCCGATCGTACCAGTTCTGGTTGTTCATGACGTGGCTCATGCCCGCCCTCTGGCCGAGGCGCTGGTCGCTGGTGGTCTGCCAGCGCTTGAGGTGACATTGCGCACCGATGTCGCGTTGCAGGTGATCGCCGAGATGGCAAAAGTCGAAGGCGGC
>JAPKCR010000727.1 GCA_026421135.1 Sulfitobacter sp.
CTGAAGTATCAGCACGCCAAAGGCGTTGGGATCATTTTGCAACCGTCGTGGTTCTGACCAAATGCCGATCCCCTGCATCACTTGATTGAAAAGCCCGTTGAAGGAAATAACATTGATGTAAAGGAACGCCGCGACCAAACCATGGACCAAAAGAGGCGCCTTCAAAATTGCGCCAATCCCGATCGAACCAGGGAAAGGTTTGCGCAGCCAGATAGCTAATGGATAAGCGAGGGCGACAGAGAGGATGGCGCTAAAGACCCCAATATAGATCGAATATCGGATAGACTTCGAAAACACTCTACGTTCGAACATTTCTGACCAAAATTCAGTGCTGAACGCGCTGTCACCACGCAATGAATAATACCCAAAGGACTGCGAAACGGCGATGTAAACAACGCTGCCAATCAGGACTAATATAAGCCCAAGCCCCGGCGTTAAAAGTGCGAGCACAAGAATCCATTTTCGAGCTGTCACGAGGATTCCTCGAGGATGAGGACATCGGCGGGGTCCAAAGAGAATTGGATTGTGTCGCCAATTTGTGCATCGCTCGACCCAACCTGAATGCGGGAGATAACTCCGTTTATATCAATCGATAGGTCGGTGAAGTGGCCTTGAAAAGCGCGGTGAACAACTTGGCCAGAGTAAGGACCGTCACCTAGTTGCGCGCGTTCTGGCCGCCAACACAGATGCACTTGCTTGCCCTTTTGTGCGTGACCAGTGCCGGTAATAAAATCTCCAATGGGCGTTTCGATTTTCCATCCACCAGTTGCGATCTGCTCAATGGCTCGGCCCGTCAAAATATTTGCACTGCCAATAAAATCGGCAACAAAACGGGTGCGCGGCACCGCGTAAAGCCGTTCCGGCGTATCGACCTGTTCAACCTTACCCGCGTTCAGCACGACGATACGATCTGACATCGCGAGCGCCTCAGATTGGTCATGGGTCACATAGATCGCCGTTAGTCCGTAGTCTTGTTGAATGCGACGAATTTCAACACGCACGACATCGCGTAATTTTGCATCAAGGTTAGAAAGCGGTTCATCAAATAAAATGATTCCTGGGCGCATGACCAGTGCCCGAGCCAATGACACGCGCTGTTGCTGACCACCCGAAAGTTGGTTTGGCAACTTGGACATCTGCGGTTCAAGGCCGAGTTTTGCGACGACATCTCTCACTCGTTCGTCCCGTTCGGCACGTGGAACCTTTTTCTGCCTCAGCCCAAATTCAATGTTTTCCTGCACCGTTAGATGGGGAAACAGCGCATAGGACTGAAAACAAAGTGCAGTGTCGCGCGCCTCGGGTGGAACGCCAGTTACATCTTCGCCATTGATCGAAATCGAACCCTTTGTCGGTTCGAGAAAGCCAGAAATGAGTTTTAGTAAGGTTGTTTTGCCGCACCCCGAAGGGCCGAGTAGCGTCAAAAATTCACCCTGTTCAACATCCAACGAAAGTTTTGAAAGCGCTTCAAAACCGTCAAATGACTTGGACAGATCCTTAATATGAATAGCGACCATCTGCCCCTCCCAAGGTAATAATATTATTACACATAAGGAGTAATAATATTATGACACATGTCAAGTGATAATAAATCTTGATCTTTTCTTACGCTCTGTCAGATTGATTTCTGCAGAATTTAGAACCTCGTAGGGACGTTTGAAACATGAAGAAAATCAGCACCGTAAGCCATGCGGACCTGCCCACGTCTAGTGAGCGTTCGGTTCTGTCGGCGCTGTTGCGTAGCGGCGCTGTTGCACGATCGGAGGTTACGTCATTAACCAATTTGTCGCAACAATCGGTTCATCGAATTGTCGATACACTTGAGCGCCGGAAATTTCTGAAACTACGTGATCCGGAAACGCGTGGTAGAGGTAAGCCGAGCCCAAATGTGACGATCGACACCCAACACTATTCGTCAATCGGCATCTCAATCGGCACCGAAGAAATTCGTGTTTGTGCGATGGATTTGGCAGGGCAACCTATTGCCGAAGATACGCT
>JAPKCR010000728.1 GCA_026421135.1 Sulfitobacter sp.
GAAAGCAGACTGCATCCGGGAAGATTGGCGATAGCTTGGACGATTTTTGGCGCAAATCTTTGCGATTAACCTTGGATGGAAACCCGCGAAAATTGTGCATGCACAGCTTACGGCACTACGTGAACCATCAACTCATCCACCAGCCAAACATCCACTAAGTCACTCGATTTGATTTACTAGGGCACATCGAAAGCGGTGATGCGGCGCAGTCGATCAATACCAGTACCTACCGCGATGAGACTGGCGTGGCCCAAAAATACGCAGCAATTTCATCGCTCCAGTATTTGTTTTGAGCAACCAAACAAACAGTTTAGCCAAGCAAGGCCGACTTGCTATGATGCTGGCACAGCGAATGTCATGGTATCCTGAAGCAGACCTTGGTGCTTTGCGCAGCGAACGGCTTCTTCGAGCCCAGACTTCCGGATTGCCGGATCGCAGCTAAGGTCTTCTTTCGGGAATTGAAAATTTTGTACCTGTGAACACGTCTGATACTGAACATTGTCCAATTGGCAGTTTGCTGCAGTGCGGATTTCCAAAAGCGGACATTGCCAAACGACGCAGAGTCTATCTTATGTCAAATTAAGATGATGCTAGTGTGTTGAGAACTATACGATTCTAAATCCATGCAAAAAGCGGTACGTCGGAATTTCTCAAACTGTGGTTGAACTAGCGTTGCAGCGTTAGCAGTTGATATGCCATCCGCGCGTCATCAGCCGATATCAACGGCATCCCTCGCGCAATCCAGCCTGGCCCACGATCATTGCCGATCATGCCTTCGGATACATCTACTACGTCCTCAAACCCGTTCTGAGAAAGGAATGAGACGACATACTCGGTCCGCCCACCTGTCGCGCAAATCAAACCGATTGTTTTGCCATGATCCGCATTCAATATCGCGGTGATCTGCTGTGGAAAATCTGGGTTATGCATCGTCAGAGCAATCGCTCCTTGCGCGACCCCGGTTTCCGCCCACTCTCCTGGACTGCGAATATCGATCAGGATCATCTCATTGCTGGCCACTGCGTTGGCGGCTTCCGGCGCTGACATGATCAACGGTTCGGCGCTAACCGTTCCGACGGTTCCAAGAAATAGAAGTGAGAATAAGAAGATGCGGATCATATCGTCCCCTTTTTGTGTTCGTTTTAGTGAGGCAACCTGAGACTCTAAATCTCAAACGACCACATGAAATAGCGACCCTACGACTGCGGTCGCGGCCATAGCTGCCGCACCCCAAAGTGTGACGCGCGTCGCACCTCGGATAATCCCAGCGCCTCCAGCAAGTGCGCCAAGACTGCCTAGTATTGCCAGAAAACCAAGGGTCGCAACCGAGACAATGAGACCAATCTGGTCTGGCGGAGCGATCAATACAATTAGCAGTGGTGGAGCAGCGCCGATTGCAAAAGTCATTGCCGAAGTCACTGCCGCCTGCAACGGGCGCGCCGTGGATGTGTCCGTGATGCCCAGTTCTTCACGCGCATGAGCACCAAGGGCATCATGCAGTGTCAATTGCTTGGCCACCTCTAGCGCCGTTTTACCTTCCACCCCGCGTTTGATAAATGTCGCGGCAAGTTCTTCCAGTTCCTCCTCGGGCTGATCAATAAGTTCTTGTCGTTCCTTAGCCAAATCAGCCGCTTCAGTATCTGACTGCGAACTAACCGAAACATACTCGCCTGCCGCCATCGACATCGCACCAGCCACAAGCCCCGCTGTCCCTGCGAGCAAAACCTCTTCTGTTCCGGGCACCGCAGCAGCAACGCCAACAATGATACTTGCCGTAGACACAATACCGTCGTTAGCCCCCAAAACAGCCGCGCGCAGCCACCCTATTCGCGACATATTGTGGTGTTCGGTGTGCCTAGTGTTCATTTTCTGCCTTCTTAGGTTTGTGCCTTGGGTGTCAGCGCCACGGTGGCATCATATTGTGACAAGAAGACATCGCCGTTCAAGTCATGGATCAGATGTGATGTTTTGAGGCGGTCCATCACGGGGCCTTT
>JAPKCR010000100.1 GCA_026421135.1 Sulfitobacter sp.
ACATTTAAATGCGTAACATTATTTATCTGATAGGTTTGGTTGTAGTTGTTCTTGTCATATTGCGCTTTGCGTTCGGCATTATCTAACTGCACTGAGTTTGGCTCTTTCGTGTAATGCCTCGTCATGGAAGAGCCACCTAAACTACTCCGACTGTACTTCGGCAGCGTCTGACGATACCGATCCTATCTCCGCTGCCAAAAATTTCTCAAAATCATCAAGGTTTATTGGGTCAAACTGACCGAAGCCCTGCATCCATACGGATGGCAGCTTTAGGGCCGAGGGTTCGAGTTTGCACCATTTCAGTCGCCCGCGCTTTTCCTGGGCGATCAGGCCTGCCCGTTCCAGTACAATCAGATGTTTTGAAATTGCGGCCAAGGACATGTCGAATGGTTCGGCGACGTCTGTTACCGCCATGTCATCCTCAAGAAGCATGGATAATATGGCCCGACGGGTCGGGTCAGCGAGGGCTGCAAAGATTGCGTCTAACTGGACGGACATGGTGCTGTTTTTCATTCGTTCGCGGGCATTGATCGGGTCGGGCTATCCATAGCGGATCACATCCTCAACCAAAAGGTTGAATAACAAAAGGGCGCAATTAGGGGGGCGGTGGGCGCATGAATTGACGATTTGTCGCAGCTTGGGTTATTCAAAGATAAATAAATTCAATTGGTTACGGCAAATGTCTACGCTGTTGACTCGGATGGGCGGTGAAAGTAGCTAAGCACCAACACATCCAAAGGGAAGTTTTGCGTGACTGATCCGGACCAACAGCAGCGACTAAAGCAGCTTGAGGCAAAGATTGCAGCGGCAAAGCAGGCGCAAGCGCCGAAACCCCGAGTAGATGAGCACTACTCTCAAGCATCTCTTGCTTGGCGAATGGTGATTGAACTTTGTGCCGGTCTTGGGATCGGTTTTGGCATCGGATACACGTTGGATTGGTTCCTTGGAACGCTCCCGATATTCATGGTGCTATTTGTGATGCTGGGCCTTGCGGCCGGGGTAAAGACGATGCTCCGCTCTGCGCAAGAAATCCAGGAAAAGAAGATGGCCGAAACGGTCGAAGAAGATAAAGGGCCCTGACATGGCGGCAGAAGCACACGGCGAAGAAGCGGGCGGCTTGGTTTTCCACCCGATGGATCAGTTCATCGTTAAGCCGTTCTTCGGCGACGGCGCGGTTTCTTGGTACACGATCACCAATGCAACTGTCTGGATGGCGCTGGCCGTTCTTGCAGTATTTGCCTTGCTGGTCTTGGGTACATCCAAGCGGTCAGTCATTCCGACGCGGATGCAGTCGGTGGGCGAACTTGCTTACGGCTTTATTTACAAAATGGTCGAAGACATCTGCGGCAAAGAAGGGGTCAAATACTTCCCCTACATCATGACGCTTTTCATGTTTATCGTCTTTTCCAACTTCCTTGGCTTGCTGCCAATGGCATTCACCCCGACATCACACATCGCTGTGACGGCTGTCATGGCGTTTGCGGTGTTCTTTGGCGTGACTATTCTTGGTTTTGTCAAAAACGGCGCATCCTTCTTGGGGCTGTTTTGGGTTTCCAGCGCACCGCTAGCTCTGCGCCCCATTCTAGCGCTAATCGAAGTCATCTCGTACTTCGTGCGCCCAGTCAGCCATTCCATTCGTTTGGCGGGTAACATGATGGCCGGTCACGCTGTGATCAAGGTTTTCGCCGGCTTTGCCGCGATTGCTGCCATCGCACCATTGTCCATCGTCGCGATCACCGCGATGTACGGCCTCGAAATCCTGGTGTCGTTTATTCAGGCCTACGTGTTCACTATTCTGACGTGTGTCTATCTGAAAGACGCGCTTCATCCGCATCACTAACAACGGGCGTGGGTCATTCTGACCTGCCCCACTTCATCACCTCAATTCCATCGTAAGGAGAATTCTCATGGAAGGCGATATCGTACAAATGGGCGCATACATTGGCGCGGGTCTGGCATGCATGGGCATGGGCGGAGCGGCAGTCGGTGTGGGCAACGTTGCAGGCAACTATCTTGCCGGCGCACTGCGCAACCCTTCGGCAGCTGCTGGTCAGACTGCAACACTGTTCATCGGCATCGCGTTTGCAGAAGCCCTGGGGATCTTCTCGTTCCTCGTTGCTCTGCTGCTGATGTTCGCCGTTTAAGCGTCAGACTGACACTTCCTTACGCTTCGGGTAGCGCGCTACGGCGCGCTACCCAAGGGATTTGAACGTTTTGACAGGAGGCCATAATGGCAACTGAACCAATTGATATGGAAATCGCTGGCAAGTGCGTTAGCGAATTCGGCGGTGCCATTGGCATGCCTCAACTTTGCGGCGAATGGTTCGGCAACCAGATCTTCTGGCTGGTCGTAGCGCTTGTTGCGATTTACTTTATTCTGTCTCGCGTTGCTCTACCACGTATTGGGTCGGTTTTGGCTGAACGCCAAGGCACGATCACCAATGACATCGCTGCTGCCGAAGACCTCAAGGTCAAAGCAACAAAGGCAGAAGCAGCTTATGATAAGGCCCTGATTGATGCCCGCGCGGAAGCGCATCGGATCATTGCGGCCGCCAAAGCAGATATTCAAGCCGATCTAAATAGTGCGATTGTGAAAGCAGACGCCGAGATTGCCGCGAAAGCTGCTGAATCCGAAAAAGCGATTTCTGAAATTCGCGCAAGTTCCCTGCAGAACGTCGAAGAGGTGGCTAAAGACACCGCTCAGGCGATTGTGGCAGCCTTGGGTGGATCCGCAGATGCGAAAACTGTTTCCGCGGCCGTCGAAGCCCGGATGAAAGGATAAGCCATGCGTTTAACTTTCTCAGCCTTGATTGCAGGCACGGTAGCATCCCCCGCTTTTGCTGCGGGCGACGTTTTCTTTTCGTTGAAGAACACAGATTTTATCGTGTTGCTGGCGTTTATCCTGTTCATTGGTGTTTTGTTTTATTCCAAAGTGCCAACCTTGCTGTCGGGCATGCTCGACAAGCGGGCTGACGGGATCAAGTCAGAGCTGGACGAGGCCCGTGCCCTACGCGAAGAAGCGCAGACACTTTTGGCCAGCTATGAGCGCAAGCAACAAGAAGTAAAAGATCAGGCAGACCGGATCGTAACTGCCGCAAAAGCAGAAGCAACCGAAGCTGCCGAGCAAGCCCGCGCTGATTTGGAGAAATCCATTGTACGCCGGTTGGCCGCTGCCGAAGAACAAATCGGTTCTGCTCAAGCAGCTGCTGTCAAAGAAGTGCGCGACCAAGCGATCGTTGTCGCAATTGCCGCTGCAAAAGATGTCATCGCCAAGAAGATGTCTGCCGCAGAAGGCAATGCCCTGATCGAAAGTGCAATTGCAGATGTAGATTCAAAGCTTCACTAAGCTTTCTGTTTTCAGTGAGAAGGCCTCGGAGTAACTCCGGGGCCTTTTGCATTTTAGGGTGTCTTTCCACCTAGTCCTGTTGGATTTCGTGCTGCAACCTTTGGTGTGCCACGACTTCGTTGCGCTCCGCGCGTTGTTGGTCACGCAGGGCGTTTTCGACATAGTTCAGATGGGCCTCGACTGCCTGCCTCGCACCCGCTGGGTCACGCGCCTGTAGGGCGTCGTTGATGCTGCGGTGCTGGTGCAGCAGGGCAGAGCGGGTTGTGTGCTGTTTGAACATCACCTGTCTGTTATAGAACACACCGCCCTGCAAAAGTTCGTACATCGACCGCATCATATGCAGCATAACAACGTTATGGCTGGCCTCGATAATGGCCATATGGAATTGAGCATCCAGTTTGGCTTCGTCCTCGCTTGCGCGTTTTTCCTGGGCCGCTTCCATCTTGTCAAAGATGGTGTTCACGACCTTCAGGTCCGTATCAGATCCCAGACGGGCGGCCCGTTCGGCGGCGAGTCCCTCCATGTCACGGCGGAACGACAGATAATCAAACACCGCCTCATCATGGCGCGAAAAAAGCTTGATCAGAGGCGGCGAGAAAGCCCCGCCCAAGACGTCGGCAACATAGACACCGGCACCAGGTTTGGCGATCAAAAGCCCCGACTCTTCGAGTTGCGCAATCGCGTCGCGCAGCGATGGGCGCGACACGTCAAGGCGTTTGGCCAACTCGCGTTCAGCAGGCAACCGCTCGCCGGGGCGAAGGATGCCGCGCAGGATCAATTGCTCGACCTGCCGTACCACAGCATGTGATAGCTTTTCTGATGATACGGGTTTGAATGGCATTGGTTACTCTCATGAATTGGTCAATTTATATGACCACGGCAAGGCGTCGGCAATGTCTTTGTCGCAGGTTCACAAACTGTTAAGTTCCGTCACCTAATCATTTCGCATGAAATCGGTGCCTTTGTTCATTCTTATCTTAATTGGCTTGGTAGCTTGCAACACGCCGGGGCCGCATTTCCGGGGCCTAACCGCTACACGGATCGAAGTTAACGGTTCGTTGTTCGAGGTGCGGGTCCGCAGCGAGATGGCAGAGGCGATGCGTATCAATCCTGAATACGCTCCCCGGTTCGGGCCAATCAGGGCTCGGGCAGCGCTTGCGATGTCTGCCGTCAGTGGATGCGAGGTTAAAGACGTGCTAGGCGATCAGGCATTGGCCACTGGCGTTTTGAAGTGTCGATCGGGTACTCACGAAACTCGACAATTGCTTCCGTCTGGGTGCATCCAGAAAATCAAGCCACCCCTCAGAACTCACGATCCACCGATCCGCATTTTGAGCTGCGAAGGGAGTTCCTGACTCAATATCTTGTGGATAAGCAGTTTGAACCCTCTTTCCCTAGCGCGTTTCGATTGACAGGGTGCTGCAGATCACGCCAACTGGCAGACATCTTCAGAATCAGCCAAGCGAGGGGCGTTTGCGGTTTTCTAAACTCAGACTGACGGGGTTCAAAAGCTTTGTTGACCCAACTGATTTGATCATCGCCGATGGTCTGACAGGTGTGGTCGGCCCCAATGGCTGTGGAAAATCCAACCTTCTCGAAGCCTTGCGTTGGGTGATGGGTGAAAATCGACCCACAGCAATGCGTGGCGGTGGGATGGAAGACGTCATTTTTGCCGGTGCAGCAACTCGTCCAGCACGAAATTTTGCCGAAGTTGCGTTGCACATTGATAATACTGAGCGGCTTGCCCCGTCGGGATTTAACGATAGCGATCAGATTGAAATTATCCGACGGATCACCCGCGATGTCGGCAGCGCCTACAAAGCTGCGGGTAAAGACGTACGGGCCCGCGATGTACAGATGCTGTTCGCGGATGCATCTACGGGTGCACATTCTCCGGCTTTGGTGCGGCAGGGGCAGATTTCTGAACTCATCAACGCAAAGCCAAAAAACCGTCGTCGTATTCTTGAAGAGGCGGCAGGGATCTCGGGCCTTTATGCAAGGCGTCATGAGGCCGAACTAAAGCTGAACGGAGCCGAGACAAACTTAGCCCGTGTCGATGATGTGATAGAACAACTTGCGGCGCAGTTGGCGCAACTTGCAAGGCAGGCACGGCAGGCGGCCCGCTATCGCGATATTGGCAACGAACTGCGCAAGTCCGAAGGAATGTTGTTGTATCGCCGCTGGCGCGAGGCCGACGATGCACGCGCCGCTGCTGCGGATGAACTGCGCTCTCGGGTAACCGAAGCGGCGCAGGCCGAGGGCACAGTGCGCCAAGCCGCCAAGGCGCGCCAGGTCGCCGAAGATGCGCTGCCCCCGATGCGTGAAGAGGATGCGATTGCCGCAGCGGTGGTTCAGCGGCTTGGCGTGCAGCGCGATACCCTTAGTGATCAAGAGGCGCGTGCCCAGCAAATGATCGACGCCCTGACGAAACGGATTGCGCAGCTGGCCCATGATATTGAACGCGAGGCAGGGTTGAACCGCGATGCCGGCGAAACGATCGAACGGCTTGAGTGGGAAGCACGGGAGCTTGAGAAGGCCGGTGCTGGTCACGGCGATGCACTGGAAGCCGCCGCCGAGGTTGCGCAGGAGGCTGCGTCGGTTTTGCAGATGCACGAAGCCGGATTGTCGCAGTTGACAGAAGATGTAGCACGGCTTGCTGCGCGCCACGGGTCGGCCGAACGGTTGTTGGGTGACAATCGCAAGACACTGGCCAAGTCAGAGGCTGAAGCCGCAAAAGCGCGCGACGCGGTTGAGCAAAGTAAAGCGGCATTGGTCAAAGCTGCGGCGGATTTTGAAAGTGCCACTCAGGCAGAGGCAGCCGCAACGCAGCAAGCAACGGATGCCGAATCCGCGTTGAATGCGGCAGAAGAAGCGCGAGCGCTGACGCAAAGCCGCGAGGCGGAAGCACGTGCGGAGCGGTCTGAAGCGGAAGGCGAGATGAACGCCTTGAGGGCGGAAGCGGGCGCGTTGGCCAAGCTGGTGGAACGCGACACTGCTGAAGGGGGCCAGATTCTGGACCGCCTGCAGGTCGAACATGGGTTTGAAAAAGCGCTAGGTGCTGCCTTGGCGGACGATTTGCGCGCGCCTCAAGTCGAAGCGGACGGCCCATCTGGCTGGGCAGAATTGCCTGCCTATGATGTGGTGCAGCCGTTGCCAGACGGGGTTACCGCATTGACGGCGCATGTTTCTTTACCTGATGTGCTGGCCCGCAGAATGAGCCAGATCGGCCTGGTCGAAGCGGATGATGGGCCGCGTTTGCAAGCGGCATTGAAGCCAGGACAGCGTTTGGTGTCGCCCGAGGGGGACCTATGGCGGTGGGATGGTTTCCGGGCATGGGCTGAAGACGCGCCCTCGGCTGCGGCACTGCGGCTGCAGCAGATCAACAGATTGGAAGTGTTGAAGCAATCGTTGGAACAGGCCAGCCAACGTGCGGAGGGTGCGCAGGATGCGCATGACGCATTGCAACGTACATTGGTTGAGCAGTCCCAAGCCGACAAGCAGGCCCGCGACGCGCGGCGTGATGCGGACCGCGCAGTCGCAGACGCGGGCCGTGCCCTAAGCAGGGCCGAGGCCGATCGCAATCTTGCGGAAGGTCGGCTGGAAAGTTTGGGATTGGCGGTGTCGCGTCACGAGGAAGATGCCATGCTCGGCCGGCAACAGGTGACAGAGGCCGAGCGTGCCTTGGACGAGTTGGACGATGTGTCGGAGGCCCGCGAAAGCGTCGAGACCTTGCGCATGACGGTGGAAGGCGCGCGCATTGCCATGATGTCGCGCCGGTCTGCCCATGACGAGTTGCGCCGCGAAGGCGATGCTCGGTTGAAGCGCGCGCAAGAAGTG
>JAPKCR010000729.1 GCA_026421135.1 Sulfitobacter sp.
CGAAATTGTTGGAAATAGTCATAATTTCCAACGCGTTAAGGAACTTGAAACAGGCCTTTTTGCCGCCCTTCACTTCGATTGCAAAAACGGTCCCACCAGACGGCGCTTGCGCCAACGCAAGCGCGTGCTGCGGGTGTGACGGGTGCGTCGGATAACGCACAGCAGTCAAACGCGGGTGGCCGTCCAATGCATCCGCCAGCTTGAATGCCGCATCGGACTGCGCGCGCACACGCAGGTCGATGGTTTCCAACGCCTTCAGGTGGGTCCAAGCGGTAAACGGGTTCATCGCGCCGCCTGTGTGCTTCATATAGGCCTCGATCGGGCCGCGGATCAGATCCTTGGACCCGCAGATCGCACCGCCCAGCAGACGCCCCTGACCGTCTACGTGTTTTGTAGTCGAAATGATCGCGATGTCGGCCCCACACGCACGTGCATAGGAAAAGACCGGCGTGGCCATGGCATCATCCGCCAGCACCAACGCGCCAACGGCATGGGCTTTTGCCACAACATGCCGCATGTCCACCACTTCCAATGTCGGGTTCGAGATGCTCTCGAAAAACACCATCCGGGTGTCGGGCCGGATCGCCGCATCCCATGCCGCGTTGTCAGTGCCGTCGATCAATGTGATCTCGACCCCGAAACGCGCCAAAATGTCTTCAAGCACGTACAAGCACGACCCGAATAGTGCGCGCGCAGCAACCACATGATCGCCTGCTTTCAGCAACGCCGTCAGCGCACCGCTGACCGCAGCCATCCCTGAAGAACAGGCAAAGCAGTCCTCGTAGCCCAGCATGCCGGCGATGCGGTCTTCAAACATGCGCACAGTGGGATTCCCATAACGCGCATAGATAAATTCGTCGTCGCCCAGCGATTGAAACCGTGCCTCTGCCTGTTCGGCGCTGTCATAGACAAACCCCTGGGTCATAAACATCGCCTCAGACAGTTCGTTATACTGGCTGCGGCGGGTGCCCATGTGAATGGCCTTGGTGCGAGGTTTCCAATCGTTGCTCATCTTTTCCATCCTTCTTACCCGAAAAACCGGGCGTAAAAAAACCCCAGACGCGGTCAAGCGAAAGGGGGCTTTCATCCTGACCTTTTAGCGGTATTTTAGCAGGTCGCCCTGCCCGTGGCCCGCAATCCGGTAACAAATCGCCACGCGACATCTGCTACGCCTGTGCGCGGTCCACGTCAACAGTCAGGACGAAAACAGGGTTCGCTTTCCCTTGTGGGTCACCCAGAAACGCGCAGTATGGGGGAAACCCGTGTTCCCAAAAGGTAGCTTGTCATGACCGCCCCCATTGATCTGTATTACTGGCCCACGCCGAACGGCTGGAAAATCTCTATCGCACTCGAGGAAATGGGTCTGCCCTATACCACGCATCTGATCAATATCGGTGCTGGCGAACAATTTGCACCCGAGTTTCTTAAGATTGCGCCCAACAACCGGATGCCCGCAATTGTTGACCCTGATGGTCCTGAAGGCGCACCCGTTTCGATCTTTGAATCCGGTGCAATCTTGCAATATCTTGCCCGCAAAACAGGCCAGTTTGGCGGCACAACCGAACGCGAAAAGATCGCTGTCGAAGAATGGCTCATGTGGCAGATGGGTGGGCTTGGGCCCATGGCGGGGCAAGCGCACCACTTTCTGAAATACGCCCCCCACATGGATCCGCCTAACGATCTGCCCTATGCCAAAGACCGCTACCGCAGTGAAACCGCGCGGCTTTACGGGGTTCTGGACCGGCAGTTAGCAAAACACGAATTCGTCGCCGGTGATTTCGTGTCGATCGCGGATTTTGCGATTTGGGGGTGGGCATCCCTGTGGGAAGGGCAGCAGCAAACGCTGGATGACAAGCCGCACATGGCCCGCTGGCTGGAAACGATGGGTGCACGCAAAGGCGTTCAAGCGGGCCGAGCACTTTTTGCGGAAAAGCGGGCGGATTTCAGCAAAGACAGCAACGCTCAAACGTCTCTATTTAAATCGAAA
>JAPKCR010000730.1 GCA_026421135.1 Sulfitobacter sp.
TTGTCTTGACCGGTGACATGACCCATTGGGGCGACGCGGCAGCCTGTGCGCGGTTTACGCCCGAAATCAAAAAGCTCAATATGCCCGTGCATCTAATGGTGGGCAATCACGACGATACGGCAGCCTTTGGCGAGGCTTTCCCTGAAACGCCCCGCGATGACAACGGTTTTGTCCAAAGCGGCTTTGACACCCCGTTCGGGCGGTTTCTCTTGCTGGACACCAAGGACCCAGAAACCCACGCCGGCGCATATTGCCCCGCGCGCCTAGCTTGGTTGGATCGCGAACTGGACCAAACCGACGGCCCAATCGTCCTGTTCATGCACCACCCGCCATTTAAGACAGGCATCGCATCCATGGACCGGATTATGTTGCAAGATGCGGAGGTGCTCCATAATGTCATCGCATCCCACAAGGCGCGTATCCGCCATCTGTTCTTTGGCCATGTGCATCGCGCCATTTTTGGTAATTGGCGGGGCATCAGCTATTCCTGCATGCGCGGCCTCAACCATCAGGTTGCCTTGGAGTTGAACGGGACTGTCGATCGTATTGCCGCAAATTTCGAACCCCCGGCCTACGGTGTGGTGACACTCAGCGACTATCAGGTCACGGTTCATTTGCACGATTTTGCAGATCGCTCAGAGCGATTTTTCTTGTGAAGCGGCCTTATCGGCTGCGCGGGACTGAACGCTAAGCGCCAGAGTGCTGGAAAACAACGCGCTGGCCGGCCGTTTGCACCCATTCAATGTTTCATAAGCCAAGCGCCTTTGGCTTAAATACTATGATTTTATCCCGGGTGATTGGCGCTTTGTCTCTTTCGCCGTCATCGAGCAAAAATGAGCCGGTCAGAAACCGGACATTGGCGCAGCTGCAGCGAATTGACGCTTTGTCCTGTGGTTTCAACGGGTCGCCGCAACACTTTAATCTTTTTGGAAAGATGGAGTGTTTATCATGAAGTATCGCACACGGACGTTTTATACGGACCAACAGAAGTCTGAGATGTGGGATCGGTGGCAACGCGGAGATTCAATGGGCTCAATTGGCCGTCACTTCAATCGTGCATCGGGTTCGATATTTCCTCACTTGGCGCGAACCGGTGGGATCCGTCCCGTTGATCGCAGGCGGTCGCGTTGTGCTTTGAGCCTCATTGAACGGGAAGAGATTTCTCGTGGGCTTGTGACGAAGCAGTCGTTGCGTTCAATCGCACAAAACCTGAACCGGTCACCTTCGACGATCAGCCGAGAGGTTCGCAGGAATGGCGGACGACAAGCCTATCGCGCAGCTCCCTCAGACCAGCGCGCTTGGGACTGCGCAACGCGGCCCAAGTTGTGTAAGCTCTCATTCAACGATCCTTTGTGCCAGTTGATAGCGCGCAAGCTGCGACGGAAATGGTCCCCGCAGCAAATCGCAGGTTGGCTCAAACGAAGATACCCTGATGAAGAGCAAAATCGCGTGTCACACGCGCCGACCGGCAGGGTATTGCGTAGCAATGTCCCGAGAGGGGAACGATATATCGCAGCCTCTATGTCCAAACCCGAGGGGTTTTGAAGAAAGAATTGCAGGAATGCCTGCGCAGCCGACGTGCGATCCGACGCTCCAGGCATGCCACTCAGAAGGGTCTCGAGTTACGCAAAATCAAGAATGCTGTCTCCATTAGTGAGCGCCCGGCTGAGGTCGAAGATCGTGCCGTTCCGGGTCATCACTGCCGGCAACACATGCTTGCATGTGTGAGAGGGGGGAGGGCGATTTGATTGCGGGTTCGAACAACAGTTACATCGCGACGCTGGTTGAGCGTCATTCCCGTTTTGTAATGTTGGCCAAAGTCGCGAACAAGAACACACAGAGCGTGACGACTGCCCTGATCAAACAAGCACGAAAGCTTCCCAAGGAGCTCTACAAGTCTCTGACTTGGGATCGCGGATTAGAGATGGCTGGACACCGAAACTTCACCATAGCGACAAACATCGATGTCTACTTCTGTGATCCTCA
>JAPKCR010000101.1 GCA_026421135.1 Sulfitobacter sp.
GCAAATGGGTGCCGACGGCCCCTCGCCTGTCCAAATGGCCGACAAATTGAAAGGTCGCAAGGTCGTAGTATTCGCGGTTCCCGGTGCTTTCACGCCCACCTGTCACTCCGCGCACGTGCCCAGTTTTATCCGCACCAAAGACCAGTTTGCGGCCAAGGGCGTAGACGAAATTATTTGCGTGTCCGTCAATGACCCCTTTGTAATGCAGGCATGGGGCGATGCGACAGGTGCTTCGGCTGCGGGAATCACAATGTTGGCTGATGGCAACAGCGCCTTTACCAAAGCGATTGGCATGGATTTCACAGCCGAACCTGTTGGCCTGATGGCACGGTCCAAGCGCTATGCGATGCTGGTTGACGACGGCAAAGTAAGCCTGTTCCAAGCCGAGGAAAGCCCCGGTGTGTGCGAAACATCCGGTGGCGAGGCTCTACTGGACAACATGTAATTGACCCTTAGGTCCTGAACGCGCAACGCAGCCCTCCGATACCGGGGGGCTGCGTTTTTTCTCTTTTAGTAAAGTGTGTTACTTCGCCTGCCCCATCAATCCATCCATCTTGCGCGCCAACTTGGCGTCCAGCGCGCTTAGTCCGTCCACATCGTGAGTGGTAAGCGTCACAATCACTTTGTTGTAAACATTTTCCCATTCGGGGTGGTGCCCCCATTTTTCAGCCCAGATCGCGGCGCGGGTCATCCAGCCAAATGCGTCGGCAAAATCGTTGAACTTGAACGTCTTGATGATCGCATCCCGGCCATCAACCATTTCCCAGCCTGTCGCAAACAAAGGGGCGAGGACGGTTTTCCGGGTCTCATCGCTTAATTTTTCGCTCATTGTTGCTCCTTAATATTCGCCCGCTTAAATGGGCCATAGTCTGTAAGTATCTCGATCTCTTCATCCACTGCGGCGCGTTCCTGTCGCAGAAAGTCGCCCACAGCGCGTGCAAAACCTTCGTCGCGCATCCAGTGCAGAGACCATGTTGCGGTTGGCAGATAGCCACGCGCCAATTTGTGTTCGCCTTGCGCACCTGCCTCTACGGTTGCCAACTTCATATCGATCGCGATGTCGATTGCGCGGTAATAGCACAGTTCGAAATGTAGGAACGGATGGTGCTCGCTGCACCCCCAGTATCGCCCAAATAACGCGTCAGCCCCGATAAAATTCAACGCACCGGCGACCCACCGCCCATCGCGCTGCGCCAGCACCAGCGCCAAATCATCGCGAAGCGTTTCGTGGGCAATGTCAAAAAACTGTCTTGTCAGATAAGGCGTGCCCCATTTTCGCGCCCCGGTGTCTTGATAAAATTTCCAAAACGCGTCCCAGTGTTCAGGTTCGATCTGGTCGCCTGTGAAGGTTTCAATCGTTCCGCCAAACTCCTGCGCCTGCAGGCGTTCTTTTCGGATGTTTTTGCGTTTTCGTGAACTGAGCGTGGCAAGAAAACCGTCAAAATCGGCATAGTCATGGTTTCGCCAATGAAACTGCTGGCTTTTACGCGCCATCAGGCCAAGATCTTGGGCCGCTATCGCCTCGGCTTCGGTGCAGAACGTAACGTGAAGAGATGACAAGCCGTTGTTGTCGGTCAGCTGCACAGCGCCTTGGATCAGCGCGGCCATAGCTGCGGCCTCGAACCCCGGTCGGGACAAAAAGCGACGTCCGGTTGCGGGGGTGTGGGGCACAGCTATTTGCAACTTAGGGTAATAGCGCCCGCCTGCGCGTTCCAGCGCATGGGCCCAGCTGTGGTCAAAGATGTATTCACCCTGACTATGAGACTTGGCATACATCGGCGCGACGCCGATTATCTGGCCATCGATGGCCGCTGTCAGGTATTGCGGCTGCCAGCCTGTACCAGGGCCAACGCTGCCGCTGTCCTCCAATGCGGAAAGAAAGCGATAGGTGGTGAACGGGTCATTCGGCCGCGCGCCATCCTTGGCTTCGGGGCAAGCGCAGGCATCCCATGCGGCCTGACCGATGTCGGCAATCTTGGGGAATATTCTAATTTCGACTTCTTGTGCGCTCATGCGGATATCCCGGTTGCCATGGGTCTTATCTGTGGCCAAAGCGCCGGGGTTCAAGCGGGTCGCAAAGCGTCATAGCCCTCAAATGTGATATTGTCTGCGTATTGCCGCGCTGTCGCTTCCATTTCTGCGCTAAGGACTGTCCAGCAGTTCACCATTGCGCCGGCCTTTCTCAACTCGGTCACACGAGGGCGCGACAGGTCGTCCACCTCGTGACTGATAAAGGACGCGCCCGTCCGATCATAATCAGGTATCTCACGTAGGTGGTCGCAGGTTGCCTTTGGCAGCGGCCAATCCGCATAGCGATAAGCGCTGGTGACGATCCCCCGCGTTAGATCCGGCGCAAGCTGGGCCATTCTGGCGACGGAATGCGGATTAAACGACATTACTGCCACATCGCCGGCGTACCCCTGCAAGGCGCGAGCTGTTGCGACTTCAAGCGGGCCAATCGCGTCGCCCATTTCACCATCCTGATCCTTGATTTCGACCAGCAGTGGGACGCGTCCATCGATCAACGTCAAAATTTGCGGCAGGGTTTGAATGGTGTCTGCGCCGCCTTTCAACTTGATCAATGCCAGCGCGTCGGCCGTGCGCTGCTGAACTGGACCTGCTTCAGCGGTCAGCCGGTCCAGCGCATAGTCATGGAAAACCATTGCATGGCCATCCGAACTTAGCTGGACATCCAATTCAATCGCATACCCACGTTCAATCGCCGCACTAAACGCGGCCGGGCTGTTTTCAGGCCGGCCCGCGTTTAGATCGTGAAAGCCTCGGTGGGCATATGGGGCTTTTACAAGCGCAGCAGGAAAGGTCATTTGATTTCGAAGATACCTTCGATTTCGACGGCAACGCCTAAGGGCAAAGATGCTGCAGAAACCGCTGACCGAGCGTGCCGCCCAGCATCACCCAATGCTTCAACCAAGAAGTCGGACGCGCCATTGATCACCTTGGGTTGATCCGTGAAATCGGCGGTAGAGTTCACAAAGCCTGTTAGTTTCACCACGCGCACCAGACGTTCAATATCGCCATCGCAGGCAGCTTTGACTTGGGCTAACAGGCTGATTGCGCAGGTTTTTGCGGCGGCCGCACCGGCTGCTACATCCATTGTATCGCCCAGCTTACCAAGGATCAGACCGTCCGGGCCATTCGAAATCTGACCAGAAATATACACGATATTCCCCGTTTTGACGAAAGGCACATAGTTGGCCGCAGGGGCAGGCGCGTCCGGCAATGTGACGCCAAGGTTGCTTAGGCGTTTGGTGATGCTCATGGGGTTTTTCCTTTGAAGTCATATAGATTTTGAGTTCACGTTAACGCCGCGCCGACCAAACTGAAAGGGGTCAATAATCAGCAGATACACACTGCTCAAGATTGAATTTCACCGTTGAAAGTTAAGTTTCTGAATGCATGGGCCGCCCCATAGCGTGCGAAATTCCTGCTGCTGCCTTGGGACCGTAATGGTAAAAGTTTCCACGACCTAAGGTGTTCTGCGGAAGCTTACATTCCCTACTTTGGTCACGGGCCTTGCAGCGTGTAGTGGTTCGTTCAATGTGTCGTTCAGGGCTTGGACTGGCAGCATGGCGTCTTGCAATCGACCCGATTCTTGGGTTTGCAGGCATGGTTGACGCGGCCAGCGAATTTATCGGCGGCCAGATCAAGGTCGAAGCTGCGCGAAAAATCAAACTCGGCTACGAAATCAAGACGACCGCTTGTTGCAAGGGCGAGAACCCGATTGATGTGATCTATCTTGTGTCTGACAAGTCTGGCCAGCGTCAGTCATTTAACATGTTCCTTGAGGGCGTGTACCAGCTCTGTTGACCGAAAAAATGAGATCAGATCGATGCTGGACTAGCGCGATGGCGATCTAGACGCAGAACGGTTGCGCCTTGTTGCAGATGCGCCACGATTTTTTCTATCCAGCGTGGGTCGTTCGGCACAAAGATCTAAACTCCGAGTTGCTATCGGTCTCGCGCAGTACCCTGAATGTCGTCTCGCAAGCCGCTGAAAATATGCAAGATCCCCTGATTGACACGTAAAGCGCCGGCCAAAACCCCAGAACCTGTCACGTCAACCATATTACAAACGAGTAATTCTCACTTTATACACGAGTAATTCAAATTTCTCTTCCCGCCCCCCCTATCCTAAATGAAGTCTCAGCAGAGATGCTCCTTACCCACTCCCTGGGTTCGGTCACTTCTAAGGGAAAGGATTCCCAAATGAATCAGTTCATGAAAGTTTCGGCGGTTTCCGTAATCGCACTGATGGCTGCCGCCCCAGTATTCGCCCAGCAACGCGCTTTGGGCCTTGAGACACTTAATACACAAATCGACGACATCAATCGTGATGTTGAAACCGACTTGGCACGTGGCAACGACGCAGAGCGTTTCGGCCCCAATGGCGTAGCACAAGGCTGGCGCGGTTCGTTCGCTTTGTCCGCATCGGGCACAAGCGGCAACACAGACAACGGTGAAGTAACCGGTGCTGGTCGTTTGACATATGGTATCGGCAGCTGGAACCACCTGGTTGGTTTTGCGATCGAATACGGTGAAGCCAATGGCCAAAAGAACGAAGAAAAGTTCTTTGGTACCTATGAAGGCAGCCGCTATTTCTCTGACCAGTTCTATGCGTTTGGTTTGGCCCGTTACCAGTACGATGGCTATCTGACAGACAACGCCGGTGCACAGATCCCCGGCTCTGAAACAGATGCGTTCTTGGGCTTTGGTCCTGGCTACCGTGCGATCAACAACGAAGGTCAAACATGGCGCATCCAAGCGGGCCCGGGCGTTCGTTATTACAAAGACGTAACCGGCAATTCTGAAACCGAAGTCGGTGCCATCGCATCTTCGCGTTACTTCTATGCCTTCAACGACACAATGTCGTTCACCATGGACACAGACGTCGTCAGCTCCAAGGTAAACACAGTTCTGTCGAACGATGCGGGCATCAACTACAAATTGTCTGACAACCTGTCGACACGCGTCAGCTACCGTACCGACTACAACACCGATCCTATTGGTGCCTTGAAATCCACAGACAACACATTGGGTGTGTCCTTGGTACTTGGCTTCTAAGACAGACTGTCATTTGGTTTCGGGCGGGTTTGTTACCTCGGACCGCCCGAGCCTGACAGAAAGGGGAGATTGGGTTTAACCCAGTCTCCCTTTTTCACATTTTGGGGTGGGGCTAGCGGTCGCCCGCGTTTGAATTGCTGCCGCCACCTGATGATCCACCGCCAAAGATATCGCGCAGCACCTGATCTAAAAGGCTGATCGGATTTTGTGGCTGTCGTTTCCGGGCAGGGGCGTACTGTTGAACCGGCGGTGCCTCGACGACGGCGGGGGCTGGCATTATCATCGGCAATGGCCGAACTGGCAAACCGTCGTGCACCCGCTCCATGACTTCTTTCCATATTTCTGTCGGTAGCCCGCCGCCCGATACGCCCGTCAGGGGCGTATTGTCGTCATAGCCCATCCAGACACCAGCGACGTAATCAGCAGAGAACCCGATAAACCACGCATCGCGATTTGCTTGCGTGGTCCCTGTCTTACCCGCCAGTTCACGCCCGCCAAACTGCGCCCGTTTTCCCGTGCCCTCGGACACGACTTTTTCCATCATATAGACCAGCTGAAGGGCCGCATCCTCTTGGATCACCCGTTCGCCGATGCCGCCGCCCGTTCCCATCAAAGGTTCGCTATCGCCCTGAAGTTTTAGATCGATCAGGCCATAAGGTTTCACGGATGACCCCCCGTTCAGGATGCCCGCATAGGCCCCTGTCATCTCAAGAAGGGTGCTTTCGGACGCGCCAAGCGCCAGCGCGGGGCCTGCTGCCAGATCGCTTTTTATACCAAACTGGGTCGCAACCTCACTGACCACATCACGACCGACGCTTTCAGACACTTTCACCGCAGGAATGTTCAATGAATCCTTAAGTGCAGTCGTCAGGGTCACATTACCCCTAAAGCTACTGGTATAGTTCTTGGGGCACCATTCGCCCGATCCCGCGATGTTCAAGCAGTAAGGCGTATCGTCGATCAGATCATTCGGGGAATACCCCAGATCCAGCGCTGCTGCATATATGAACGGTTTAAAGGACGACCCCGTCTGGCGCATCGCCTGCGTGGCACGGTTAAAGGCACCTGCAACCTTGGTTTTACGCCCACCGACCATCGCGCGCACCGCGCCATCGGCAGACATCACCACGACAGCGGCCTGCGCTTTGGACCCGGCACGCACCTTGTTGTCGAAAACCCAGTTCAATCCCGCCTCGGCGGCACGTTGGATGCTCTGGTCCAGTGTTGTTTTAATGATGACATCTTCTGTGGTGTTGCGGGTAAAGAATTCAGGCCCCGATGACATAACCCAGTCGGCAAAATATCCACCGGCCTCGGCCTCGGCCGCCTCGGACAGTTGAGCCGGGTTTGCGATCGCCTGGTCTGCTTCGGCTTTGGACAAGTACCCTTGATCCTGCATCAGGCGCACTACGGTGGCGGCTCGGTTTTGCGACCGGTCGAGATTATTCGTGGGCGACAAGGTTGTGGGGGCTGTAAGCAAACCGGCCAGCATTGCGCCTTCGGCTGGACGCAGGGCGGATGCAGGTTTGCCAAAAAAGCGTTGTGCGGCGGCTTCGGCACCGAATGCTCCGCCGCCCATATAGGCACGGTTCAGATAGATCGACAGGATATCATCCTTGGAGTATTTCGCCTCCATCGCCATGGAATATACAGCTTCCTTGGCCTTACGCTTGAGGGAATTGCGGCGGCATTGGGTCTCGTATTCTTTTTCGGTCTGCCCTGATGATAAATCGAAGGGCTCACCCAGACAGAGAAGCTTGGCCACCTGTTGGGTGATCGTCGATCCACCATGCCCTGAGAGCGGCCCACGCCCTTCGGACAAGTTGATGCGCACGGCGGATGCGATTCCGCGCGGCGAAACACCAAAGTGGTGGTAGAAACGTTTGTCTTCCGTGGCGATAACCGCGTTCTTTAAGTGTTGCGACACGCTAGTGGCTGTCACAATGCCGCCGAACTGGTCACCACGCCAAGCGAACACATCCCCGTTGCGGTCCAGCAAGGTGACAGATCCACGCGCACGGCCGTCAAACAGTGCTTCGAGAGGGGGCATGGTGGTATAGAAATACCCGACCGCACTGGCCAGCAA
>JAPKCR010000731.1 GCA_026421135.1 Sulfitobacter sp.
CTCCCTCGCTTTCAATTGTGTCTAGAACGTTGGCGGCATCAAATCCCGGCAGGATGACGCTGCGCGCACCAGCGGCCATCAACGCAATGGCAAGCACCCCTGACGCGTGGGTCATAGGCGTGATCAGCAAATGCACAGGGTCAGGTCCGGCATCAAAACTGGCATAATAGTTCGCGATTAGCGTGGTCCAGTTCAACTGCGTCAGCATGATCCCCTTGGGCCGCCCCGTTGTCCCACCAGAGGATAAAATTCCGACAAGATCATCAGGGCCAAGCGGCACATCGGGATCGGTTGAAGGGGCCGCGGCCATCCAGTCTTCCAGCGATGGTTCCGCGCCGTCTTGTTTATCCAGACAGATGAATTTTTGTATCTTTGGGCAAAGTTCACGCAATTGTTCCAGCGCCGGTGCAAGATCGCTGTGATAAAACAGAATCTCCACATCATTATGATCCAGGATATACGCGTTTTCTTCTACGCCGTTCTTGGCATTGACGGGAACCCAGATCGTGCCGGCACGAAACAAGCCCAGCATAACTTCAAGGCCGCTCACGCAGTTGGGGCTGTAAACGCCGGCCATCTTGTCGCGTCCGTACCCTTCGGCAGTGATGGCATTGGCGAAACGATATGTGCGTTCCTGAACTTCGCCGTAACTCCGGCCGATTTTAGCATCTTCCAAAGCGATCACGTTAGGGTTGATTGCGACACCCCTGTCGAAGAAATCGATCACACGCATAACGGTTTCCTATCTTGGTTTCCGGGATTTTCCCGCCTTGCCAGTCTGAACTCATACACTGATGAGCTTTTCGATCTCTTCGCGGTTGGCCAGCAAATCTGCTGTCGTGCCGCTCCACTGGACGGTCCCGTTGTCGACAACGTACTGTCGATGGGCCAATTTCATCGGCACGCGCAGGTTCTGTTCAACCAGCAAAAGCGTCATACCTTCTTCGTTGATCCGCCGCATCGAATCGACCAATTCATCAACGATCAGCGGGGCAAGGCCTTCAGTCGGTTCGTCCAGCAGCAACAGTTCCGGATTAGTCAAAAGCGCGCGCGAAATCGCCAGCATTTGCTGTTCGCCGCCCGAAAGCGTGTTTCCCGCCTGTGACGCGCGATCAAGCAGCACCGGAAACATTTCAAAAATCCGGGTTTCGGTCCATGCGCCAGTGCGTCCCATGACGGTTGCGATGCGCAGGTTTTCATGCACTGTCAGATTGTCAAAAATGCGCCTGTCTTCGGGGACATACCCAATGCCCAGACGGCCCAGTTGGTTCGGGAGTCGCGCGGTAACGTCGTCCCCTTTCCAGACTCTGCGCCCTGAAACCGGTTGCTTTAAACCGATGATCGTCTTGAGAATGGTGCTTTTGCCTGCGCCATTGCGCCCGATCAGCGAAACAACTTCGCCCTGTGCGACTTCGATCGACACGCTATGCAACGCCTGCGCCTTGCCATAAGTGACATTGCAGCTTTCCAACGCAAGCAGCTTCATTCCTCTTCTCCCAGATAAGCCGCTCGCACCTCGGCGTTTGCGCGGATTTCTTCAGGGCTGCCAGACGCCAGAATTTGCCCTTGAACCATCACGACCAAAGCACTGGAGACCCGCATTACAACGTCCATGTTGTGTTCGATCAGCAGCACGGTGCGGCCCTTGACGATCCGTTTTATCAGCTCCATCGCAGGCCCGATCTGGTCATGTCCAACACCGGCCAATGGTTCATCGAGCAACAGGACCGATGGGTTGCTCAGCAATGCCAGCCCGACTTCCAATGCGCGTTGATCGCCGTGAGACAAGGTTTCGGCGGGGCGGTGCGCCATCACCGTCAGGCCGATCTCTTCGAGAACGCTTTCGGCCCGTTCCCTGACTGCAGGAAAGCGGCCCGCCGGAAGCCAGAAGGGCTGCAACCTGTACAGATGCGCAAAAGCAGCAAGTTGAAGGTTCTCAAGCACCGACATGCCGGCGAAGATCTTGGTGATCTGGAAACT
>JAPKCR010000102.1 GCA_026421135.1 Sulfitobacter sp.
TGCACCAAAGTGAATGTCGGCGATGGCACATCTTCTTGCGTGGTGAGCAGAGACTGAATCAGTGATCGTGCAAAATGGGTTTTGCCCGCGCCAACATCGCCGCTCAGCAAAATGGTATCGCCAGCAGACAAAACAGTACCGAGGGCGCGCGCGGCTTGGCTGGTGTGTTCCGCGTCTTTCAGATCAAGGGTAAGGGTGTGTTCAGACATGTGCCCAAGCTACTTGGCCAGGCAGGTGCGCCGCAAGGCGAAAGCTACCCCTTTGTATCTTGCGGTGTATCGTGGGCCAAAGTGGGGCGGGCGACGGTATGCACCCTTTTTACGACGTGAAATCTAATCAATGTCGCCCCAGAAACGATAGGAGAAATCAAACATGTCATATGGGTCCCGTCAGTCAGATAGACCGGAATGCTCCAGCTCTTGCGATCTGTGAAACTGCGAACAAAGCTTTCAATCTCTGACCACATGGGGTTTTCAGCGGCCTTTCGTTTCCAATCTTGGATGGCGTCGTGGATCGTTACATCGGCAAAGCTGGTAGTCGGGTCGACCATCCAAAGTGTTTGGTAAGCCGTATTGGAAAATGTCAGAATTCCGGTGCCGGAAAACACCGCAATTCCGTCATCCAATGTGTCCAGCATGGATTGCCCAAGCTCAAGCTCGGCACGGAAATTGCGGGTCAGACTGACCTCGGCGCTGATGTCCTCGATCAAAAATGCCGTGGCCCCATCAGGGTGCGGGCGCCCCTTTACACGAAAGGTCTGACCTGAATCCAGCGACCAAATATCATCATATCGACCGTCATGCGCCGCGTTCACCAATTCAGAAATCGCCGTGCGCCAATCTGCATAGTTCTTTGGCTCGGGCATTTTTCGGGTTTCGCGCAGGCGGTCAAAGAAAGTTTGCAAGGCCGGTCTGGCGCTCAAAAACTCTGCCCGCAAGCCCGTAAGGTCGACCAGCGCTGGGTTAAACAGGGCAAGCTGCCCGTTTCGATCAAAGATTGCGAGGCCAATAGACAACTGCGCGAATGTCTTGGTTAAGGTTTGTACGAAATTGCGCTGCGCTTCTTCGGCGTGGACAAGGTTGCTGATACAGATGGCCTGATAGTTCAGCATCCCATCAACCTCGCGATATTGGACATCAAACCATTCTTTTTTACCGGACGTCGCATCGCGCAACGATACGCGCTGGGACGATGCATCAATCTCGGGTGCGAACAGCAATTGCTTCTCGACTGAATCATTCGGAAAGATCCGCGCGTGCAGGTCTTCGTAGGCGGGGTTCCACCACAGCAATGCGCCGCCTTTAGTTGTTTGCCAAA
Source organism: Sulfitobacter sp. (assembly GCA_026421135.1). GTDB lineage: Bacteria > Pseudomonadota > Alphaproteobacteria > Rhodobacterales > Rhodobacteraceae > Sulfitobacter. The sequence continues at coordinate 1,318 of JAPKCR010000102.1, forward strand.
CGGGCAGGGTCAGACTTGCGGTCAGTCCATGCGACAATATCCGCCTTTCAATGGCATCAGGTATTTGGTCATTTTCCAGATTCAAGAAGTGCACCCGGCTTAGCCCGTTCTCCCAACTGATGTTGATTTGCGTCGGCCCTTTCAGGTCTATCGCATCAAGGGTCAGGGTGCCTGAGCCATCCAGCCTGGGTTGCTTGGGAAACAGGGTAAATCTGTCCACGATCTTTTCGCGCAAGTCTGTCCATTCATGAAAGCCGGCCTCTAGCGGGACGAGGTCTTGAGCCGCTGCAGATGCATGTTGTAGGACGCCGTGGTCAAAAAGGTAAACTTGATCGGACGCGCCTGGCATCTTTTGTGCTGCGTTCTGCTGGCTTGGAATAGTGATCCAAGCAAAGGCAGTCGCACCACAAACGATGACGACACCAAGGATCAAAATGACATCGGACGGTTCAAGCAAGCGGCATTCCTTCTGATTTTAGAGAAATGTTAGCGTTTCAATGCTTAACTATTCGTTAATCAGAAAAATCGGCATAGCTGGGGCCTTGATCCTATACTGTGATCGGCAGGTTTACACCCTGTGGGACCGGCTTTTCCCCCCACACAGCATCAAGCTTCCGACGTGGCCATACAACTTCAACTACGGCACCTAATTTAGGTTCGCCCGCCCGCGATGCACGACTTGACCCATTCGCGAATTTCAGTTCAGCACCAGAACGTTCCAATAGGGTTTTTGCGATAAACAAGCCTAATCCCATCCCCTCGTATTCGGGACGCTCCGTGGAAACCCTTTGCGACCGCCGTCTGCGCATCAATGGGTCACCGATCCGACCCAAAAGATGCGGTGGAAACCCCTTTCCGTCGTCGTAAATCCGTATTGAAATTAGTGTATTAGACCAATTCGCTTCAATCCAAACAGTGCTGTCGGCAAAATCGACAGCGTTTTGTATCAAATTGCGCAGACCGTGGATTATCTCCGGTTTGCGCAGGATAGAAGGTTGCTCAATCATCGTCCCTGCATTCTCCGCAAGGGAGATTTCGATCAATTTTCCACGGTCTTTATGTGGTTCTGCCGCTTCTTCTATTACGGTGATCAAGGGGGCCTGCCGCAGATGTAAATCATCTTTGCCTGCACGGCCCATGTCGCGCAGGATATCGCGGCACCGGTCGGCCTGATCCCTGATCAGCGCGGCGTCTTCTGCCAGTTCAGGATAGTCTTTTAGTTCGTCCAGCAGCTCTGCACTGACCAGCTTGATTGTGGCAAGTGGTGTGCCAAGTTCATGCGCGGCTGCGGCAACCACTCCGCCCAAATCTGTCAGCTTTTGTTCCCGGGCCAACGCCATTTGCGTGGCGACCAAAGCGTCTGACATCGAATGGATTTCGGTTGTTACGCGTCGTGAATAGGATGTCGAAAACAAGATCGAGATGACGAGTGCGATCCAGTGGCCAAACACAAAGATGCCGGGGATCATCAGAATCCCGTCGTTCTGGGTCTTCAGCGGCAAGTGGTACTGTGACAACAGACTGACGAGCACGATCGCAGTGCTGCACAAGATCACGGTTGATCTAAGGCTAAGTGTCGTCGCAGAAATTGTTACCGGCCCCAAAAGCAACAAGCAAAACGGATTATGCAATCCGCCCGTCAGGAACAGCAAAAACGCAAGTTGCAGTAGATCGAAAAGCACCATCGATAGGTTCTCAAGCTCTGACAGGCGCTTGTTTTCGGGAAACACAAAGATAGCAATCAGGTTGCCGACAACGGACACGCCAATCGCAAGATAGCAAAGCCCCAGTTCAAGTTGCAGGCCAAACAGACGGTCCGCCACCGTAATCGCCGTGAGCTGTCCAGCAATTGCAACCCAACGCAGCACGATCATTGTGCGCAGTCTAATCCAGTTTGCCCGGGTACGATCGCCCAAGGGTGTGATTGCAGCCTGCGTCATCGGCGCACCTTTTCAAGTTGATCCATTGCATAGATAGGTCAAAAGCGTAGGTCTGCTGTACGCAGTGATCAATAGCCCCATTTGGCGCAGGAGAATGAAGATGACCAGAATTGTTGCAATATGTGCCGCCGTTGTTGCGCTCGGCTTTTTGGCGATAACCCTTTTTTTAGGCTTTGGCGATGATGGCGACGACAAATATGCACAATGCAAAAACTCTGCGGTGGCAGGAGGCGGTGATTTGGGCGGCCCGTTCGAACTGGTGAATTCTGCCGGTCAGACTGTGACCGATACAGATGTGATCACCGAGCCAAGCCTGATCTATTTTGGCTACACATTCTGCCCCGATGTTTGCCCTCTGGACGTTGCCCGCAATGCCGGCGCAATTGATGTTTTGGCTGAGCGCGGCATGTCGGTCACACCCGTCTTTATTTCGATTGATCCTGCGCGGGACACACCCGAAATTGTTGGTGAGTTTGCCGATAATATGCACCCCAAGATGATCGGTCTGACCGGCTCCCCCGAGCAAGTAAAAGCAGCAAGCATGGCATACCGCACTTACTACAAGGCGCATGAGGCTGAGGATGAATTCTACCTCGTTGACCATTCTACCTTTAGCTATCTGGTGATGCCCGGCGAAGGGTTTGTCGATTTTTTTAGGCGTGATGTTACGCCCGACCAAATGGCTGACAAAATTGAATGCTTTATAGAAAACCAGTAGAATATTTGACGTGACCAAGGAAGCACTACATAGCTGCTTATGAATGTGGCAACAAAACCGATGATTGCGAGGCATGAAATGGCTGAGAATAGCGCGCTTGATCTAGGTGAAGACCGGTCTTTGCTTTTGGTAGATGACGACGAACCGTTTTTGCGACGTCTGGCCAAAGCAATGGAAAAGCGCGGGTTCGAGGTTGAAACCGCGGGTTCCGTTGCAGCGGGTCGCGCTATAGCGACAGCCCGTCCGCCAGCCTATGCCGTCATTGATCTTCGACTTGAGGATGGGAACGGTCTGGATGTTGTCGAAGTGCTGCGCGCGAAACGGCCTGATGCGCGCGTTGTCGTGCTAACTGGCTATGGTGCAATTGCGACAGCGGTGGCTGCTGTTAAAATCGGTGCTACGGATTACCTGTCTAAACCGGCTGACGCCAATGATATTACAAACGCGCTTTTGGCGAATGGGGATGACCTGCCCCCGCCGCCTGAGAACCCGATGAGCGCGGACCGCGTAAAATGGGAGCACATTCAGCGTGTGTATGAACTGTGTGATCGCAATGTGTCTGAAACAGCGCGGCGTTTGAACATGCACCGCCGAACATTGCAGCGTATCCTGGCGAAAAGAAGCCCGCGTTAGGGCCTAAATATCATATCGTTTGCTGATTTTGTCCACGATCTGACCAGAGGCAAGTGAAACACCTTCATCGAAATGCCAGTCGCGAAATCCGCGGCTTTGATAGTATATGAGACCACCTGAATTGTCGGCGCGGATTCTCGCGTTAATCCAGACATAGCCCAACTGTTTTGCTGCGGCTGATGTTGCGCTGAACAATGCAGACCCGATGCCAAGACCGGTGCGCCCGACCTGCACAAACGTCGCAATATCACAGGCTTCGGCAGGCAATTGGGGGTGCGGGCTGATCCATTGAAATCCGACGACCTTTTCGTATTCGTCCAAGGCAACATGCCACGCGCTTTGATCCGAGTTTGAAGCCATCCATTGGTTCAAATCGTCGCCAGTGACTGGCCGAGTTAACGCCGTGGTGCCGCCAATCTCGATGATTTCGTTCAACAGCCCTGCCATATTTGCGGAATCCAACCCACGGGGCTGTCTAACTGTGATCATGATATCTCCCCTAGAAGGATTGCATGGCGGGCAGTGAAGTCATTGCGGGTCTCAACTGGCGGGCGCAGCACGATTGCCAGATCCTCGATAATGCCAGTGTCAGGCTTGCCAAAAAACCGTGTTGCTTCGGTTTCTGAAAATCCTGCGATCTGAGTTGCTTCCATCCAAGCGCTGATTTTGTCCGCTTTCTTGATCTGCTGTTTGACAGTCTTAGGGATCGCAGCAGGCAGGCCAAATCGAATGTGAATCGCCGCCGTCAATCGATCATCCAGCGCACCATATCCCGGCCCTACAGCCGATTTAACTGGCGAAATCATGTCACCGATCACATATTCTGGGGCATCATGAAGCAGGGCGGCGAGTTTCCACTTTGCAGGTGCCTTTGGGTTTATCCGCGCAAAAAGCGTTTCCACCAAAAGGGAATGTTCAGCAACGGAATAGGCGTAATCACCGTGGGTTTGGCCGTTCCAGCGGGCAACAAAAGCCAAGCCATGCGCGATATCTTCGATCTCGATATCGACGGGGGTGGGGTCAAGCAGGTCCAGCCTGCGACCCGAGAGCATGCGTTGCCACGCGCGGGGTTGCTGCGCCATGATGATCCTCCGGAACCTAATTTCTGGTCATTCTTCCCACGTAGGTCCCAAGCATGGAACCCGTGAATGCTCATCGCCAACGGTTCCTAGGTGCTCAACAGGCCGAAAAGATAACCGCTGTTTGCCCACTGAACCATCAATCGTTGAGATTAGTGTATTTAAGTGCTACGCGCGTGGCAAATATTCGATCTTTTGAAAAGGGATGCCAAATGGCCAACGATTATATCGTTAAAGACATTAGCCTTGCTGCGTATGGCCGCAAGGAACTTGATATTGCTGAGACAGAAATGCCGGGCCTGATGGCGCTGCGCGAGGAGTACGGCAAGAAAAAGCCGCTCAAAGGTGCGCGTATCGTTGGATCGTTGCACATGACGATCCAAACCGCTGTTCTGATCGAAACGCTGGTTGATCTTGGTGCCGACGTCCGTTGGGCATCGTGCAACATCTTTTCAACCCAAGACCATGCGGCTGCCGCGATTGCTGCTGGTGGCACGCCTGTGTTCGCGATCAAAGGTCAGTCGCTGGAAGAGCATTGGGATTACCTTGATAAATCCTTCATGTTCAAAGACGGCCCGAACCTGATCCTTGACGATGGTGGCGATGCGACGCTCTACATCCTGCTGGGTGCCCGCGCCGAAGCTGGCGAAGAAGTGATCGCCGTACCGCAATCCGAGGAAGAAGTCGCGATCAAAGCCCAGATCAAAAAACGCATGGAAGCCTCTCCCGGTTGGTTCACAAAAATGCGCGACCAGATCAAAGGTGTTTCCGAAGAAACGACCACCGGCGTTCACCGTCTGTACGAACTGGTCAAGCAGGGACAACTGCCCTTCCCCGCAATCAACGTGAACGACAGCGTGACCAAGTCCAAGTTCGACAACAAATACGGCTGTAAGGAATCGCTGGTCGACGGTATCCGCCGCGCCACCGACACCATGATGGCCGGTAAAGTTGCCGTTGTCATGGGCTATGGCGATGTTGGCAAAGGCTCTGCCGCATCCCTGGCCGGTGCTGGTGCCCGTGTCAAAGTTACCGAAGTCGACCCTATTTGCGCACTTCAGGCTGCAATGGACGGTTTCGAAGTTGTACTGCTGGAAGACGTTCTGCCAACGGCTGACATCTTTATCACCACCACAGGCAACAAAGACGTGATCCGGATCGAGCATATGCGCGAGATGAAGGACATGGCGATCGTTGGCAACATCGGGCACTTTGACAACGAAATTCAGGTTGCCGCGCTGAAGAACCACAAATGGACCAACATCAAAGAGCAGGTCGACATGATCGAGATGCCTTCGGGCAACCGTCTGATCCTGCTGTCCGAGGGTCGTTTGCTGAACCTTGGCAACGCGACTGGTCATCCGTCCTTTGTGATGTCGGCATCCTTCACCAATCAGGTCTTGGCGCAAATTGAACTTTGGACAAAGGGTGATGAATATCAA
>JAPKCR010000732.1 GCA_026421135.1 Sulfitobacter sp.
CTGATCGCCATACGGCAAGCCGAACCGGCTGCGCAGGTTTGCCCATCCCGCGACAAACCGCGGTGCAAATCCGCAGCTGTCAAATCGCAGTTGAAACCACCCCGCCTTCTGCCCTTTTAGATGGGCTGCCACAGGGGCTGTCCATCCTTGATCCAAGTGGGTGTCGGCGTGCAAAACCAACAACCAGTCGCCCTTGGCCTTGGCGCAACCACGCCGCAATTGTCCGCCGCGCGATGCAGCCCCTTCGATGATTTCCGCGCCCCATGCCTCGGCCACGATCCGCGTTGCATCGTCTGACCCGCCATCTGATACGATCAATTCGCGGATCAGCCCTGCATCCACCCCTTCCATCAAAGCGGTCAAACAGCCCGTCAGACTGTGTTCCGCATTCAAGGTTGGGATGATCACGGTTATTGGCGCAGGCATGGTTGCCCCTTTCGGCTTTTGGTCGGCCTGATATATGTCATGCCATCAAACGCAAGGAAACGCGATATGAACGACCGCCGCATCCTGAAACTCTCTGGTGCAGATACCCGCAGTTTTCTGCAGGGACTGGTCACAAATGACGTGGACAAATTGGATGGTGGGCCCATCTATGCCGCGATCCTGACGCCCCAAGGCAAGTTCATTGTTGATTTCTTTTTGTCCGCTGCCGGCGATGATGTGCTGTTGGATGTCACGGATGCCAGCGCCGATGCGCTGGTCCAACGGCTGAACATGTACAAACTGCGCGCCGATGTGAAGATTGAGGCCAGCGGCCTGCATTTGCACCGCGGGCTTGGTGAAGTGCCTGCCGATGGGTATGCCGATCCGCGAGATCCAAATATGGGCTGGCGCGCCTACCGCGATGCGCCACAAACCGATGACACAACCGATTGGGACGCTTTGCGTGTCGCGCACATGATCCCCGAAACCGGGGCCGAATTGACCCCCGACAGTTTTATCCTCGAGATGGGGTTCGAACGGCTGAACGGCGTTGATTTCCGCAAAGGGTGCTATGTGGGCCAAGAGGTCACAGCGCGGATGAAGCATAAGACAGAACTTCGCAAAGGGCTAGCCAAGGTCAACATCAGCGCGCCGGTTGACGCAGGTACCGAGATTTCAGCGAACGGCAAACCGGCGGGTACTGTGTTCACACAATCGGGCAACCATGCGCTGGCCTATCTTCGTTACGACCGCGCAACAGCGGCGATGCAGGCCAACGGCGCGACGGTCACCATGGTAACAGACGGCTAAGATAGGGGTTCGGAACTCTGCTAAGCCCATCCAGTGCCTCAGCCATTCCACCACGCTGAAATCTCAGCTGCGGTGATCTCGACCTTCAAGCCGATTCCCACAACTTGGGTCGCCTGCTCTGAATTAATCCGCTTTATGTTCACGCTGGGCCCGACGCAGTGCACTTCCCAGCTGCTGCAGCCGTCATGGCCAACGAACCCTTTGAAACGGAACAAACCTTTGGGGCGGTTTTCCAGTTTGTCCATTAACGCTGGATATTCCATGGTCACTTCGCTGGCATCGCTCCACCCCAGATAGGTGGCGTGCCGGCCAGTGGATGCGGTCGGGACAGATCGTTCTGCCACGCCGAAAACAATCGGGGCGACCTTATCCACCTGCGCCAGATCAACCACCAGCGACCGCGACTGCACCCCCAACCGCAAAGCCAGCCCCGGATCGGGTGCAGTCTGCTTGCTGATCAAAATCAGATCAGCCGCGCTGACCTGCCCCGCAACTTGTGCCCCGATCTGTCCATCACGCGCCAAGCGATCATAGCTCGGTCCGTCCACCACGGTTACAATGCCGCCATAGGCCAGATCGGGCTCGGCTTGCGCCACTTGGGCAATGCGCGCGGGGTCTGCGATGCCGGACGCCTCAATCACCAGATGGTCGGGGCGCTGCGGGCGGTCAAGGACATCCCCGATGGCCATGAACAAGTCAGCCCCCATCGTACAGCACACGCAGCCATTGGTCAGGGTCATGG
>JAPKCR010000733.1 GCA_026421135.1 Sulfitobacter sp.
CCGGCGGCGACTTCATATGGCTAAGGACATATGTATCGCTGCTACGGTTCTCATCCCCATGTTCGCGATATTCGACCCTAAACCCTGCAGATTCCAGCACGAGCGCCATTTTTGCGATAAATGGATGTTCACCTGCGGATGCCGCTCGTCGCAGATCGGGTTCCAGATGAAAATGCAGATGATGTGTATCGCTCATGCGGTCACGCTAGCCCTGGCAAGTCCGTGCCACAAGTGGCAGCGCCCTTGTCCCCCGCGATTTCGGGGACCATATAGAAGATCAGAAAAGGAGACCGCGCATGTCTAGCCAAGAATTTCCCGGATGGCACGGGACCACGATTATCGGCGTCAAGAAAGACGGAGAAGTGGTCATTGCAGGCGACGGTCAGGTCAGTCTGGGCCAAACCGTTATCAAAGGGACTGCACGCAAGGTTCGCAGGTTAAATCCAGGCGGTTTTGACGTGGTCGCAGGATTTGCCGGGTCGACAGCAGATGCCTTCACTCTGCTGGAACGCCTTGAGGTCAAGCTCGAGGCGACGCCGGGGCAATTGGCGCGGGCAAGTGTCGAGTTGGCCAAGGATTGGCGGACCGACAAGTACCTTCAAAAGCTAGAAGCGATGCTGATCGTCACCGATGGCAACGAGTTGTTGATTATCACAGGTGCTGGTGATGTTCTGGAACCAGAGCACAATGTCGCGGCCATCGGGTCAGGCGGGAATTATGCATTGGCTGCAGCGCGCGGCATGATGGACAGCGACCGGAATGCCGAAACCATCGCTCGCGATGCTATGAAGATCGCATCGGACATCTGCGTTTATACAAACGGCAACCTCACGGTGGAGAAAATCAAACCATGACCGATCTAACCCCCCGCGAAATCGTATCCGAGCTTGACCGGTTTATCATTGGACAGAACGATGCAAAGCGCGCTGTTGCTGTTGCATTGCGCAATCGTTGGCGGCGCAAGCAATTGGGTGATGATCTTCGCGACGAAGTTTACCCCAAAAACATCCTGATGATTGGGCCCACCGGTGTCGGTAAAACGGAAATCAGCCGTCGTTTGGCGAAACTGGCCCGTGCGCCATTTCTAAAAGTCGAAGCGACGAAATTCACCGAAGTCGGCTATGTCGGCCGGGATGTTGAGCAGATCATCCGCGATCTGGTGGACAGCGCGATCTTGATGACCCGCGAGCATATGCGCGAAGACGTCAAAGCCAGCGCACACAAAGCAGCCGAAGAACGCGTAATCGATGCCATCGCTGGTAAGGATGCCCGCGAAGGTACCCGAGACATGTTCCGCAAAAAGCTCAAATCAGGCGAGTTGGACGCCACAATGATCGACCTTGAGGTGACTGACACCTCTAGCCCGTTCCCGACAATGGATATTCCCGGTCAGCCCGGTGGTGGCATGGGAATGATGAACTTGGGCGATCTTTTTGGTAAAGCGATGGGGGGTCGTAAGACAAAGAAGCGACTGTCGGTTTCCGAAAGCTATGAAATCCTGATTGGCGAAGAAGCTGACAAGCTGCTGGATGATGAAACCGTAAACCGTGCGGCGATTGATGCTGTTGAACAGAATGGCATCGTGTTTCTGGATGAGATTGACAAGGTTTGCGCGCGCTCTGATGCACGCGGCGGCGACGTGTCACGCGAGGGTGTTCAACGTGATTTGCTGCCATTGATCGAAGGCACAACCGTTTCGACAAAATATGGCCCGGTGAAAACCGACCACGTTTTGTTCATTGCATCAGGCGCGTTTCACATCGCAAAGCCATCTGACTTGCTGCCAGAGTTGCAGGGCCGTCTTCCAATCCGTGTCGAGCTGCGCGCGCTGACCGAAGAGGATTTCGTGCGCATCTTGACGGAAACTGACAATGCGCTGACGCTGCAATATACCGCCTTGATGGGTACCGAAGAGGTTGAGGTCTCATTCACAGACGACGGTATCAAAGCGCTGGCCAAGATTGCAGCA
>JAPKCR010000734.1 GCA_026421135.1 Sulfitobacter sp.
TCTCGCTCGAACCTTTGTTGTGTTGGTACCAGTTCGGGGAATACTTCGTTAAACTCAGGCTGATTTTCCCAATGAAGGGTAAATTTCTTTTTAGTCAAAAGACCCGCGCGTGCAAGCGTTGCAGCACCCGTGCAAACACCACCAACTTTCCCGCCAAAGCGTACATGACGGCGGATGTGCCCTAGCACGCTATCGGAGGCTGCGTTGCTGCCATTATTTCCCGAGCAGGCAAACAAATACATGTCGGGTTTAAGATCAGTCAATCTTGCATGCACACCGATATCGATGCCGGAGGACGAGGATACAGCCTCGCCATTTTCTGACAAAACCAGCCACCCATAAAGTGGCTTCTGCGCCAGCTGGTTGGCAATGCGCAGCGGATCAAGGGCGGCGCTGAACGCGAGCAGTGTAAACTCGGGTAGCAGCAGGAACCCGAACCAACGGGTGTCCTGCGGGTTCTTCACAGGATAGCTGAACGCGCCCGTTGGCACGAGGTCTGGCCGGAATGAATGCCGCTCTGCGTCGCTATCCAAATCGTTATCCTTAGCTATCGTTGCCTAACAACATTGGGAACCAATCTGTCCGGAGGCGTTGGCCGGCAGTCATGTTGTGGCCAGGGTAGGGAGGGGACGTCGGGCCCGGGCGATCGACATAGCGCGCATCATCGCCCAAAAGGCGCAAAGAAAACGCACGACGCCGTGTGCCAGCCTCGTTGCCGCGGGCTCCGTGAAGCGTTCTGTAATTAAATGCGACCGCATCCCCCGGTTCCATATCATATTCGCGAATGTCCATGCCTTCGGCGTCTGGATCAGGTACTTGCATGTAATCGTCATCGTTTGGGTAAAAGCTGGTTTCGGCCAGCCAGCGCGTTGGCAAAACTGGCTTTTCCCACCCGTGCGATCCCGCAACGCACCGCAAAGAAGCGTTGCGCACTGGGTCAAGCGGGGACCAGAAGCTGACCGTCTGCTCACCTTCAACGAAGTAATAAGGGCTATCTTGATGCCAAGGCGTTGGCTTGGATGTGCCCGGTTCTTTGACCAGCACATGATCGTGGAACATCTGAACGGTCTTGGAATTCATCAGGTCAGCTGCAACCGCGGCAGCGGGGGAGGCCTTGATGGCTGCTTCAAATTCTGGGATGCGAGTCCAGTTGCAATAGTCGTCAAAGAAACGCCCACCTTCGCCTGCGTTCAGGTTTTCGGCGGCATATGGGCCGGGCTCTGCCATGTTCCGCTCAACGCCGTCACGCAGTTGTGCGACTTGATCTTTGAACAACCCTTTTACAAGGACAACGCCGTCGCGTTGGTAGTCGTCAATATGCTGTTGGGTGATCAGGGGATGTGTCATGTCTGCGTCCTTTGATACGTTAAAAATGCGCTTTCGATTTGGCCTTTTCACGAATTCAGGAAAGGGAAGAATGGCGTGATCAGGCAATGGAGGCTGCCGATTCTCGCCGCGTTTCCAACATTGACGTTACAGTGTTCTTTGAGGTTGAAAACCCAAAAATACGTCTAATTCTATATATAAAGCGCTGAAATGGCTTTCGTGAAGGCAGCAGAGTCTAGCCCATGCGGTGGGTGTTCTGCATGGGTTTAGCGTTTTCGCGCAAGACCATTTGAACCAATCGATCCTATTCGGCCATCTGTTGATCGACCTGCTGTTCTTCGTTGATCATGGCTTGCAATTGCCGCCGGAACCGAAGCTGGCCACCATCAATGGGCAGGTCAATATGCGGGGAAGACTTGTTGGACATCCCCTTTTGCACCTCATTGAGGACATCACGGTCTTCTTCAAAGGCATGCTGAACATCCTCGGACATCATTTCGGACAGCGCTTCATCATCGGGCCGAATATTGCGCAGTTGGAACCAATAGTAGCGAGTCTGCCCTTCGGTTGTTGGGGTCATGAAGTTGTAGCTGTCCATGATGAAGGTGTTTTCATGAAGGGGGCCATCGGGACCACCCGTGC
>JAPKCR010000103.1 GCA_026421135.1 Sulfitobacter sp.
CACTGGAAACCCAGATGCGCGGCGAGCAAGCGCAGCGGTTCTCGTTGCGTCAGGTGCGTGACATTTTACAGGTACGCGCGTTGGCACCGCAAATCGAACTGGACGCTGTCCGTTTTGCGACCGGCTCCGCGGCGATTTTGCCAGAACAGGCAAAGTCTTTGGCCAAGATTGGCACGGCGATAAGCAACGCCATTCGCAATGACCCCCGGACTGTAATCTTGGTCGAAGGGCACACAGATGCGGTTGGCAATGCAAGCTATAACCTTGCCCTGTCTGACCGTCGTGCGGAAACAGTTGCCTTGGCACTGACCGAGTATTTCAATGTGCCGCCAGCCAACCTGATCACCCAAGGTTATGGTGAAAGCGCGCTGAAAGTACGCACATTGGATGCTGAGCCTGCAAACCGCCGGGCCGTGGTGCGCAACATCACAAGCCTGCTTCAGCAGTAAGGCATCTCCCTGAAACGAAAAACGCCCCCGCGAGAGATCGCGGGGGCGTTTTTGTTCAATATTCGACAAGTTAGTTTACTTGGTCGGCAACGGGCCAATCAGCATAACCATCTGGCGGCCTTCCATCTTTGGAAAGTTCTCGACGCGGCCGACTTCTTTGGTGTCTTCTGCAACACGTTCAAGCAATTCACGACCCAGGTTCTGGTGCGCCATCTCGCGACCACGGAACCGCAGCGTGATCTTTACCTTGTCGCCATTGTCCAAAAACTTGAACACGTTACGCATTTTGACTTCATAGTCATTGGTATCGGTGTTCGGTCTGAACTTGACCTCTTTGATCTCGATGATCTTTTGCTTCTTGCGGGCTTCCGCTTCGCGCTTTTGGGTCTCGTACTTGAATTTTCCGAAATCCATAATCTTGCACACGGGCGGATTGGCATTGGGAGATATCTCGACCAGGTCCAGTCCGGCTTCCTCGGCCATTTCCATGGCGCGACCGGGTGTGACAACTCCGACGTTTTCGCCGTCGGCGCCAATCAGGCGAATTTCGTTAGAGCGGATATTTTCGTTAATGCGCGGGCCTGTGTCTCGTTGTGGCGGCGCGTTATGGGGTCTGCGAGCGATGATGAACGTCCTTTGATTGTTCCTAATTCTCGAAGTGTGAAGGTAAACGCGCCACCGTCCTTCTTCAAGCCGCAAAATGCGCTATAGTTGAGCAAAAATAGCCAATTAGGCTTGCAACTACGCATTCTAACCCTCATTTGACGCGATAAGCATGCTCTTAACGTGTGCAAGTCAGAAATTGGTTAGCTTAAAGGGACACCTACATCATGAAAAATCTGGTCTGGATCATTGTTGCGGCGTTGATCGCAATCGGGGGATACATGCTGTATTCCGGTCGTTCGGTTCAAGAAATTGCAACCGAAGCAGCCGATGCTGTAAACGCGCCCGAAGCGTTGGAAAGTGCAACAGCCGCCGTGGGCGATGCTGTTGAAGCGACCGAAGGTGCCGTTGCCGAGGCGGTAGACGCCACTGCAGAAGCCGCAAAAGCAGCAACTGATGCTGTCGCAGACGCTGCATCCGATGCCGCGGCTGCCATCGCCGAAACTGCAGCAGCAGCAACAGAGGCCGCAGCCGACGCCGCGTCTGACGCAACAACAGCTGTTTCTGAAGCCGGATCCGACGCAACTGACGCGACATCCGAAGCTGCATCAAACGCAGCAGCGGCCATGTCCGAAACTGCATCCGAGGCCGCGACTGCGACAGAGAACGCAGCAGACGCAGCCGTTGCCGCCACATCCGAAGCGATGACTGCCACAGAAAATGCAGCAGAAGCAGCGGCAGCATCGACAGCTGAAGCCGCAACCGATGCCACATCAGCGGCTGAAAGCGCTGCGGCTGAAGCAGCAGATGCCACAGCCGAAGCCGCCGAAGCTGTTGAGACCACTGCCGAGGCTGCCGCTGCAGAAGCAGAAGCCGCTGTGGAAACACCCGCAGTGAACGTCGAAGCATCCACATCGACCGAAATGGCAGCCGTAAGCCCGCAAGAGCTGACAACCGTCGCAGGGTTTGACCTTGAAAAGGTTCAGGCGCTTGTCGATGAATCTTCTTTGGCAGAGCTGCACAAGACAATGTTCAAGCGTGGTTTGGCTGCTGCAAGCGACAACCCGGAAGCATTGGAAGCGATCCTTGGTCGTATCCGCGTTGCACTGAACATGTGATCTGACGCGATCAACGCAAAATAAGAAAACCGCGCCTTCGCAAGAGGGCGCGGTTTTTTCATGTCTACAAGGGTGCGGGCTTTAGCCGACGAAAGCCTTTTCTACCACGTAATGTTTCGGATCCGAGTTCGCGCCTTCTTCGAGCCCGAACCCTTCAAGAATTTCCTTGATGTCTTTGTTAAAATCAAGGCTGCCGCAGACCATGCCCCGGTCGGTTTCAACATTGATGCCATCGATACCAAGGTCCGCGAACACTGTGCCGTCTTGCAGCAGCTTGGTAATGCGGCCCATCTTGGGGCTTTGTTCACGGGTGGTGGTCGGGTAATAAACGATCTTGGCCAGATTTTCCTTGCCGATCAGCTCGTGCATCATCTCGTCGTTCTGGATATCGTCGATCAGGCTGCGGCTATACTCCAGTTCGGCCACTTCGCGGGTTGTGTGGGTCACGATGACCTGTTCAAAGTTCTCATAGGTTTCAGGATCGCGTAGCAGCGATGCAAAGGGCGCAAAACCGGTACCAGTGGCGAACAGCCACAACCGTTTGCCCGGCAATAGCGCGTCATGCACCAGCGTGCCAACGGGCTTGGGGCGCAGGATAATCTGATCGCCGGGCTGGATGTGCTGCAGTCTGGAGGTCAGCGGACCGTCTTGAACCTTGATCGAATAGAACTCCAACTCTTCGTCCCATGATGGTGACGCGATCGAATAGGCGCGCAACAGTGGCTTTTGCTTGCCCGTCTTTGGATCCGGGTCGCCCAACAGCCCGATCATAACAAATTCACCCGACCTAAACCGCAGCGACGCGGGACGCGATACCCGGAACGAAAATAGGTAGTCCGTCCAGTGTTTCACGGAAGTGACCGTTTGGGCATCTGGCAAGGTCGGTACGGGTTTGGCGCTAATTTGGTTCACGATTGTCTGCTCGGTCATAATTTCATCGACAGGCAAACGGCCCGCCGTCCTTTGTATAGGGGCAAATAGGGGGGAGGGAAAAGGCCGGTCTTAGCCGCGCAACCGCGACTGATAGTCATGGTCGCGCCAATTGGCACGGGCCAGCCATTGATCCTGCGGCTGTCGCGCAGCCAGATCATCGGGGATTTCGACTTCGTCAAATCCGGCGCGCCGGGCCATCGCATATTGGTCAGCCAGAACGTGCCCATGGGCACGCAGCCGTCCCGTATAGCCGCGGAGCCGCAGATTTCGCGCGATGGTAAAACCGCGCCCATCGGCCGAACTTGGGAAATCAATCCGCACCATCTCCAAGATCGAGCTAAGCTGGATTTCATCGGGCACGGCATCCGATTGCACATGCAGGGACGACGCATCATTGGCGCATCCCAAGACCGTGTACCCGCTTGTCCAGTCATCTGTGACAAAGCCTTGATCGGTTACCAATTGTGTCATGTCTCTGCTCCTATCCGTACCATCTTGCCATCGACAAAATGGATACCGCATTCTTCTTTTTCTGTGTTCCGCCAACGCCCTGCGCGAGGGTCTTCACCTGGTTTGACTGCTGACGTGCAGGGGGCGCACCCGATGCTGGGATACCCTTTGGACACCAGTGGATGCCGAGGCAGGCGGTTTTCATCAATGTAGTCTGACACATCTGATGCCTGCCAATGGGCCAGTGGGTTCACCTTGATCCGCGCCGGCGCGTTTGGTGGGGTCTCAACCTCGAAAAACGGGAGGGACGCGCGGGTGCCGGACTGGAAGCGTTTGCGGCCGGTTATCCAGCCGTCAAACCCCTTGAGCGCTGTTTGCAACGGCACCGTCTTGCGAAACGCACAGCACGCATCCGTATCGCGCAAATGCAAGGTGCCATCAGGGTCAATTTCCGCGATGTCTGCGGCCCGTATGGTCTGGATATTGCGCAGTCCCAACCGCTCTGCCAGCTCTTGTTGGTAGACGAGCGTTTCCACGAACAACATTTCGGTGTCGATGAAGACGACCGGTAAGTTGCGTTTCACCATCGCCGCGACATGCAGCAGCGCCACAGATTCAGCACCAAAGCTGGAGACGAGCGCCAAGTTCGGCACGTTTTCAATGGCCGCACGCAGCACGTCTGTTGCGCTGTGATGGCGCATGCTGTCATTTAGCGCCTCAACTTGAGCGGTCAGCTGCGCGACGCGATCCGGCCCTTCAGGGAGGATCTTTTGTCCATCTGGAATGAGGGTATCACGCGGCATTGGCGCGGGCTTCCGGATAAAGGGCGGCCTTGAAGGGGGCCAACCCAAGACGACGGTAGGTTTGCAAGAAGGTTTCGGCTGGTTCGCTGCGTAGATCAAGATAGCCGCGGACGAGACGTTCAACGGCAGGGATGATCTCGTCGGCCGAGAATCCGGGGCCGGCGCGTTCACCTAGGGTCGCGTCTTGGGTGCCGTCGCCGCCCAGAGTAATCTGGTAATTTTCCACCCCTGCGCGGTCGAGGCCGAGGATACCGATGTGGCCCACGTGGTGATGGCCACAGGCATTGATGCAGCCCGAGATCTTGATTTTCAGCGGTCCGACTTCGTGCTCGAGCTTGAGTTCATCAAAGCGCGTTGCGATTTCTTGGGCGATGGGGATCGAGCGGGCCGTAGCTAGCGCGCAATAATCCATGCCGGGGCAGGCAATGATGTCGCTGATCAGGCCGATATTTGCGGTGGCGAGTTTGACCTCTTTCAGTGTCGCATGGAGGGCAGGCAGATCGCTGCGGTGTACGTGGGGCAGGATCACGTTCTGTTCGTGGCTGATACGTAGTTCATCATGGCCGTAAGCCGCTGCGAGGTCTGCCATCACGCGCATCTGTACGGAGGATGCATCGCCCGGGGTCGCACCATGTGCCTTGAGGCTGATCGACACAATGGCATAGCCCGGCGCGTGGTGGTCCGACAAATTTGTGTCGGCCCAGCTGCGAAAGATGGGATCGTTGTCGTAGGCTTGGGTGTAGGCATCAAGCGGAGCAGTCTTGAACGTCGGTTTCGCGAAATCCGCCTCGATCCGCGCAAGCATTTGCTGGTCTACGCCAGAAAACTGGGGACGGATCAGCGCATAGCGTTCATCGACGCGGGCGCGGATGTCTTCGATGCCATTCTCGTGGACTGTGATCTTGATGCGGGCTTTGTACTTATTATCGCGCCGACCCAGCAAGTTATAGACCGAAACGATAGCTTCGAGGGTCGGCAACAGGTCTTGGCTGGCCACGAAATCATACAGCACCTTGCCGATCATTGGCGTGCGGCCCAAGCCACCGCCAATGATGACCTGAAAACCAAGCACACCGTCTTGTTCGACAATTTGCAGGCCAATATCGTGGGCTTTGATCACAGCACGGTCATGGGCGGCACCGGAAACGGCGACCTTGAACTTGCGCGGGAGAAACTGGAACTCCGGATGGTCGGTGGACCACTGACGGATCAGTTCGGCCACGGGGCGCGGATCCGCGATCTCGTCTGCGGCAGCACCGGCAAAATGGTCGGCGGTCACATTTCGGATCGTGTTACCCGAGGTCTGGATAGCGTGCATATTAACTTCGGCCAGCGCATCCAGCATGTCGGGCACATCGCGTAGTTGTGGCCAGTTGTACTGAATGTTCTGCCGCGTGGTGAAGTGGCCGTAGCCCTTGTCCCACTTGTCCGCGATATCGGCCAACTTGTGCATTTGTGTGCCGTTCAGTGTGCCATAGGGGATCGCAACGCGCAGCATATAGGCGTGCAGTTGCAGATATAGGCCGTTCATCAGGCGTAGGGGTTTGAATTCATCCTCGGTCAGGGAGCCATCAATGCGGCGTTCGACCTGCGCACGAAATTGCGCGTTGCGTTCCGACAGAAAAGCGTCGTCGAATTCGGTATAGCTGTACATTACAGGTACTCCTGTTTGCCATGGGCATAGTTTGAGGGGCCTTTGGCACGGAACTTTTCGCGGAAATGAACGGGGCGCGGCACCGGTTTCGGGTCGATATCGGCCAGATAAACGCCGACAACCAGATCAATCTGCTGGCTCGCATCGATCATGCGCAGGTCAGCATCAGCCTCATCCGTCAAGATTTCAGCCTGTGTCAGATCGCGGGTCCAACCGGTAGCTGTTTGATAGATCACGTCGCCCTCAAGCAGGGAATTTGCGGTGACGACTTTGGGGGTAAAAGGCTTGGCCATTATGCTATCTCCTCTTGATAAAACTGTGTTGAAGCGACCGCTGCGGCGCGCGGGGCAAGGCCGTAGAAAGTCAGTGCGGGGCCGTTCATTTCTGCGTCGGTCAGATCTGCAGGCAAACGGTCCAGTGTGGTTTCCAGAATTCGCTGTTCAGGCCGCGAGGCGTTTTCGATTACGGTGACGGGGGTGGCACGGTCGGCCCCGTGCATAAGCAGACGGCCCTGGATAAAGCGGGCAGATTTCTTGCCCATATAGATCGCCGCGACTTCGCCAGTGCGCGCCAAGGCAGCCCAATCGTGATCGGCAAAGCCCTTCATGTCGTGGCCAGTTAGGAACCGTACGGACGCATTGCGGTTGCGTTTCGTCAGGCTTTGCCCGATCGCGGCGACGGCAGCAGAAGCCGAGGTGATACCGGGCACGATGTGCCAGCCGATGTTATGGGCGTCGACAGCATCGATTTCTTCGTCCAGACGCCCGAACACTGTCGCATCACCGGATTTCAGGCGCACGACCTGGGCACCGCTTTGGGCATGTTCGACCAGCAGATCGTTAATTGTTTGTTGCGAAGTTGAGGGTCCGAACCCTTCTTTACCGACATCGATCATCAACGCCTCGCGGCGGGCCAGTTCGAGAATCTCGGGGCTGATCAGGCGGTCATAGATCACCACGTCAGCCTCGTCCAAGGCGCGGCGGGCTTTCAGCGTCAGCAATTCTGGATCACCGGGGCCACCGCCGACAAAAGCGATGTGACCGGGACGGGCAGCGCGGG
>JAPKCR010000104.1 GCA_026421135.1 Sulfitobacter sp.
CCTGTCATGGTCGCTTTATCTTATGGGCTTTGATCAAGACGCCCAAGACAAGGCCCGCACCGAGGCACAGTCGGTTTTGAAAGGCCGCGCAGCCACGGGCGATGACGTCGAAAATCTGCCCTTTGTCCGTCAGATCATAGATGAGGCACTGCGCCTGTACCCCCCAGCGGGGATAATATCCCGGACGGCGCAGAAAGCAGACACCTTGGGTGGGCGCGAAATCAGGCCCGGGGATACGGTGATGATTCCGATCTATGCGTTGGGCCGTCACGAACAGCTGTGGGATGATCCAAATGCGTTCAAACCCGAACGTTTTGAAGACCGGAAATCTATTGACCGCTATGCATATTTGCCCTTTGGCGATGGGCCGCGCATTTGCATTGGTGCCAGCTTTGCCTTGCAAGAGGCTGTTATTGTTCTAGCAACCTTGCTGTCACGGTATAAATTCACCGCCGTCAAAGGAAAAGACCCTGAACCCGTGATGATCCTGACGTTGCGCCCCAATGGCGGAGTTTGGCTGACAGCAGAACCGGTTTAATCACAGATCGTTTGCAGATCAGCCCAACCGGCTTCCTCCAAGATGGGCGCGTAGTCGCGCGTGTCATCGACGGCGGCGCGGGCATTCTCAATGCGCTCAGCAAGGCTGGGATGGCTTAGGAAATGATTCAGCAATTCGATCCCTTCACCGTGTGCGTCGCGCAACCGTCCAAACATTGTACCAAGCGCCGCAGGCGATACATTTGCAGCCTCAAGTCTGGAATAGCCAAACGCGTCAGCATCCGTTTCAGCCTGCTGGCTGTAGGTCGCGCTAATCAGCCGTTCGGTCAGAAACAAGACCGCAGCTCCTCCGGCAAAGTCCCCGAACAACAGACCCAAAATGCCGATCGACCCGGCCGACCGCAATGCATGCCGTGTCGGGTCACGGCTAACCACATGACCGATCTCGTGCGCAAGCACGGCAGCAACTTCGTCGGGTGTCTCAGCCTGATCAATCAGCCCCTTGAATATCACGACAAATCCGCCCGGCAGAGCAAAGGCGTTAATCATTTTGTGGTCCAGCACGGTGACGCTTAGCCCCTCCGGTGCCCCCTCGCCCGCGTTTAACGCGGCAGTCATCTGGGTCAGCGCCCTAACGCCTTTGGGGTTTTCACACACAGCCAGCGGCGCAAGCCCGGTTTCATCCAACGCATTGCGTATCTGTTCAAACGTCGCCTCACCCAAGGCGCGTTCACCAGCGGGCGGTATGAAAACTGCCAGGCGATCAGCTAACATTGGCACCAAGACCGTCACCTGAAGTGCCACAGCCGCAACCGCTGCAACGGCCCAAGCTGCCAATTTCGCGCGTCCTTTCGGTGGGGCGCGACGCGTTGCACTAGGCAGATATCCTAGTAAGGATTTGTCTGTGACAAAAAGCCGCGAGACGGGTTCAGTAGTCAACCGCAGGGTAAAGCTGTTTTTATCAGCCTGGTCTTCCAGAATACGTATATTGTTGACGGGCCAAAACAGCGTGCTGCCATCGTCTAACCCGATCTGCAGATTTTTGTTTGCGATGTGCAGGCTAACTTCTTCGCTGATCGGACGATCACCGTCAAAATAGGCTGACCCAAACCCGTTGAATCCCACGCTCATATGGCGGCCCCCAAATCCAAAGCCTCGGCAAACCCTTCGGCTTCGGTGAATTCATCGCGATCCCGCTGGCTGATCACCTGCAATCCATACCGTTGTGGAAGCGAAAGGGTTTTAGCCATATGGCGCATCAAGGGGTAGGTGACAAAGGTGCTATAAAGCACGTTCCACATCAGGAAAACCGACAAATAAAACACTGCGACCAGCGCCAAAGCAATGCCGCGTGGAATGTCGAATTCTGTTCCGAAATCAAACCTTGAACCGGCCATCATCGCCTCTGGGCCCAGCGTTACAAAGGCGAAAACAACCAGCCCGACGATGCCGGCCAGCAGCGCCAGATAGGCAATGAAACTGCCCAATACATAAATGCTGGCGACACGCGGCCCGCTTAACCTTGACTGCAGCGCAATCCCTTCGGCTGTTTTATGGTTGGCCATCAGACGCTTGGAAGCAAATCGGTAATGGATCGCCCCGTACAGCAACCCCATGATCCCAAGGGGAAAAATGATTAGTCGTTCCAACCCAACAACTGGAAATGCGGGCGCTCCTCCGTCCATCATTTCCTCGAAGGATCTAGTAACCCCCTCGACCGTAATGTCGGACGACACCACCATCGGATCCCACCAGAGAAGCCAGACAACGCCAACCGCCAAAAACAGGATTGATACCAGAAGCGGGATCGCGGCACCGTACAACATCGTCCAGCGTCCGTCCTGATGCAGACGGGCTGATCCAAAGTACGTACGGTCCGTCACGTATTTCTCAAGCCAAAAGGTCATGCGCGGCCAGAGCAAACCTAGTGAGAGAATGGTGACGGCCCAATGCGCCAATGCCCGCCATGCATACCCCCAAGCGCCCTTTTCAAGGCCAAATCGGACACCCCGCCAGCGGGTACGGGCCAGAACATAGCGCCGAGCCCGGTATCGGGCATAAAACCACAGCGGAACGACCCCCGCGACACTCGCGAGATACCCAACCGCGGGGGTGGAAAAGACCGAAAAACTAACGAACATGACCACCAGATTGATGATGCCGATGTAGAATGTCAGGACTACCACCGCGATAAAAAAGCCAAGCAGCTTTTCCCAAGGATTGCCCACATATTCCATCGGATGACCACCGGGCCGGATCGCCGACCAAAACCAGCGCCGCAATCTGGTTTTCA
Organism: Sulfitobacter sp.; assembly: GCA_026421135.1. GTDB lineage: Bacteria > Pseudomonadota > Alphaproteobacteria > Rhodobacterales > Rhodobacteraceae > Sulfitobacter. The sequence goes on from JAPKCR010000104.1 coordinate 2,792, forward strand.
TCCAAAACCGATAAATGCCCAGTGTGATGACGGTCAGGAATCCGGTCTTGAGCGCCAGCCAAAAAAGGGCACCACGTTTTCCAACAAACTGAACAGGAAGGCCCTCAGGCTCTGACGTGGGGAATGTCAGCGGGGCATCAGTCATCGGGAAACCCGATTAGCCAAAACGGTTGTCCCGCGGGAAACCACGAGGGGCCATTCGCCCTGCACTGGCGCGCTTGGCCGTCCATTCGGTCAGGTCGACTTCGGTTCGGGTGCGCCCAGCAGGATCATGCCAGCTCAACCCTTCGGCCCGCACAAAGGTCGTGGCATCAGACATACCGCCGTCCTTGTATTTTTGCAGCCGTACACCTTTGCCGCGCGCCATTTCGGGAAGCTCGTCCAACCCAAACACCAGCACCTTGCGGTTTTCACCAACCACAGCAATAGCATCACCCGCAATAGGCGCACAGATCATCGCTTTGACCTCGCCCCGCACGTTCAGAACCTGTTTACCGCTGCGGGTTTGCGCCAGAACTTCGTCCTCAGGTACAACAAAACCATCCCCGGCAGAGGACGCCACAAGTAATTTACGGCCTGCTTTGTGTATAAAGATATCAATGATTTGCACGTCATTTGGCAGATCAACCATCAAGCGCAGCGGTTCGCCCATGCCTCGCCCGCCCGGCAAGGTTGCGGCGGATAAAGTGTAAAACCGTCCGTTTGAACCGAAAACCAGCAATCGGTCTGTCGTTTCAGCGTGAAAAATAAAGCGCGGGCCATCGCCGTCCTTGAATTTTAGCTCACGGTTCAGGTCGATATGGCCGGTCATCGCCCGGATCCATCCCATTTCGGAACAGACAACTGTGATCGGTTCACGGTCGATCATCGCTTCAAGCGGCACGTCCTCAATTACTCCAGCCTCAGCAAAAGTCGAGCGGCGCTTGCCGATATTTTTCCCGTCCAGCGTCCAATCTTTGCCGAACTGTTTCTTGGTGGCGCGCAGTTGGTCAATGATGCTGTCCCACTGCAGGGTTTCATTGTCCAACAGGTCTTCAAGTCCCGCGCGTTCTTCCATCAGCTCGGATTGCTCACGCATCAACTCCATCTCTTCGAGACGACGCAACGACCGAAGACGCATGTTCAAAATCGCATCGGCCTGGACTTCGGATAGGGAATTTTCCGAGGTGGGCGCAGGAGGCACATAATCGGATTCGTCCGTCGCGCGAACGTGCGCTTTTCCCCAATCCTCGGCCATAAGTGCCGACTTCGGTTCCTCGTCATAACGAATAATATCGATGACGCGGTCCAGATTCAGGAACGCAACGATAAAGCCTTCCAACACCTCCAACCGATGATCGATCTTTTCCATCCGGTGGGCCGAACGGCGCTGCAGAACTTCGCGGCGGTGATCAAGGAAAGCGCGCAGCACTTCCTTCATCGAGCAGACCTTGGGCGTTAGTCCGTCGATCAGCACGTTCATGTTTAGCGAAAACCGCACCTCAAGATCAGAGCTGCGGTATAGCATCCCCATTAGCACCTCGGGGTCCACGTTTTTCGAACGCGGTTCGAGAATCAGGCGGATATCTTCGGCTGATTCGTCCCGTACATCCGCAAGGATCGGTATCTTTTTAAGCTGGATCAGCTCAGCGATCTTTTCGATCAGCTTGGATTTTTGTACCTGATAAGGAATTTCGGTAACGACAATTTGCCAAACACCGCGACCCAAATCCTCGACTTCGTACCGGCAACGCAGCCGAAAGCCACCTTTGCCGGTGCGATAGGCATTGGCGATATTTTCGGCGGGCTCAACGATAATCCCACCGGTTGGGAAATCGGGGCCAGGCACGAAATCAAGCAATTTGTCGTCGCCGGCATTCGGGAATCTGATCAAGTGGATACACGCGTCCACAAGTTCTGAAATGTTATGCGGCGGAATGTTGGTCGCCATGCCAACAGCAATGCCCGATGATCCATTCGCCAAAAGGTTCGGAAACTGCGCGGGCAGCACCACAGGCTCGGTCAGCGTTCCGTCATAGTTCTCGCGAAAATCAACAGCGTTCTCGGTCAACCCTTCCAGCATCGCCTCAGCGACGGCGGTCATGCGGGCTTCGGTATATCGGCTTGCAGCGGGGTTATCGCCGTCAATGTTGCCAAAGTTGCCCTGCCCGTCGACCAACGGATAGCGCACGTTAAAATCTTGCGCCAAACGGGCCATCGCATCGTAAATCGCAGCATCGCCGTGCGGGTGATAGTTACCCATCACGTCGCCGGAAATCTTGGCCGACTTACGGAAACCACCGGTCGAACTTAGCCGCAACTCGCGCATAGCATATAGGATCCGACGGTGAACCGGCTTAAGCCCATCGCGGGCATCCGGCAGCGCACGGTGCATGATCGTTGACAATGCATAGGTCAGATACCGATCACCCAGCGCGATGCGCAATGGTTCGGTTACATTCCGAGGATCAAGCTGTGGTGGGTCGGTAACATCTGACATGCAAGCTGTTTAGCCAAGCACGCGTGAAGCGGCAAGCGACTGTTTGCCAAAACACGCTTTGGGGGCTGCCTAACTGTCTCCGTCCTGCAACGTTTCAAAGTTTCTCGGAACTTACAGGCGCAATCCGTGTTAAATTGGATAATAGGGGCTCTCGGGGGATGCCAGCTGCATGGCTTCCGAACCGCTGCCACACTGGGGACAAGAAAATGAAACGTTTTATTCTGCTGACATTTGGCTTTTTGGGCTGGGCTTTTTACGAAATGAGCGACGGTGCTGATTTTGAACCGGCAAGCGTGAGAATGGCAGCCACCGCGCCGATCGAAGAAAACGTTGTGTCAAAAGATATAGTGCCCGATGCGATTACTCCCAAGCCGAAAGCCGTCGAAGAACGGGTCGCCAAGATTGTACCCGTCGACACCACTCCGCCGGGCTTCGACGACGCCGTCAAAGAGGATACCGCCAATGCGGTCAAGGTCATCCGCGCCAGCCTAAGCCTTTCGTCTGTTGAACAAGCCGTTAGAGCTGCAGAAGCTCCCTTGGCGAATGAGGTTATGTTAGTTCCTGTGAACGCAGGCAGCCTGACATCAAGCCAAGACACACCGGCAATTATTCCCAGTTTGATCACCCCCAATGACACCGGAACCGTCAATGTAAATTCAAGCAGCTCAGGTGATATCCGGTCGGTTGCAGGAAACCGCGTAAACGTGCGTGGCGGCCCCGGCACTGACTTTGGAATTGTATCGCGCCTTGGACGTGGCGACGCCGTTGAAATCATTACCGACAATGGCAACGGTTGGGTGCAGATGCGCCCGATTGATGGTGGTCCTGTGGGCTGGATGGCTGATTTTCTGCTTACCAATAGCTAAGGCACGTTGCTATCAGCACGTGAACACGCAATGAAAGGCCTCCAACACGGGGGCCTTTTTTATGACCGCGAAAACCATTTTGATGACCGGATGCTCTTCCGGAATCGGCTATGCCGCTGCGCAAGGAATGCGCGAACGCGATTGGCGTGTGTTTGCAGCTTGTCGTCAGCAAGCAGACTGTGACCGGCTTGCTGTCGAAGGGTTCGACAGCCCGTTGCTGGACTATACAGACTCCGCAACGATCCACGCAGCATTGAACCATGTTTTGTCTGAGACAGGTGGAACGTTGGATGCCGTCTATAATAACGGCGCACACGCCACGCCCGGAGCCGTCGAAGACCTTCCAACAGACGCGCTGCGGGACATATTTGAAAGCAACTTTTTCGGCTGGCATGAACTGACCCGAGCAGTCTTGCCAATAATGCGGGCCCAGGGGCACGGTCGAATTGTGCAATGCTCATCAGTCTTGGGTTTGGTAACGATGCCCTGGCGGGGTGCCTATAACTCGACCAAGTTCGCCCTTGAGGGGCTGACCGATACCCTGAGAATAGAAATGCGTGACACGCCAATCCACATCATTCTAATCGAACCCGGCCCCGTAACGTCAAAAATTCGCGCAAATTCAATCCCGCATTTCGAACGCTGGATCAATTGGGAGGCATCGCCGCGCAGGGATCAATATGAGCAAAAGTTCATGAAGCGGCTATACGAAAGCAGCGGACCGGACACTTTCGAGCTGCCCCCCGAGGCCGTCGTAAAAAAGTTGGTCCATGCATTAGAGGCCCCTAAGCCCCGACCGCGATATTATGTAACGACCCCCACACATATATCGGGGATTTTACGGCGAATATTGCCGACACGAGCGCTCGACTGGGTGTTGGCACGGTAAATTCGGGTTGCGCTATGCGTTTGCCC
>JAPKCR010000735.1 GCA_026421135.1 Sulfitobacter sp.
CGACATGGGTGCGTTTTCGATCATTGCTTCCGATTCACAAGCCATGGGCCGTGTGGGCGAGGTGCTGATCCGCACGTGGCAGACGGCAGACAAGATGAAGAAACAACGCGGTGCATTGGCGGAGGAAACCGGCGACAACGACAACGTGCGCGTGCGCCGTTACATCGCAAAATACACGATCAATCCGGCGATTGCTCAAGGCGTCGGTCATGTTCTGGGCGATATTACTATTGGCAAACGCGCTGATCTGGTGTTGTGGAACCCTGCATTCTTTGGCGTCAAACCCGAAATGGTCTTGATGGCAGGCACAATCGTTGTGGCGCAGATGGGCGATCCGAATGCGTCGATCCCCACGCCGCAGCCCGTCTACAGCCGCCCGATGTTCGGCGCTTACGGCACTGCGCTGCGACATACGTCGGTCAGCTTTGTATCGGGGGCTGCGCAAGCCGCAGGGATTGGCGACACATTGGGTCTGGCCAAACAAACGGTTGCGGTGAAAAAAACGCGTTCCATTGGCAAAGCAGACATGATCCTGAACGATGCTCTGCCACAAATCGACGTACACCCTGAAACCTACGAAGTGCGTGCAGACGGCGTTCTGCTGACCTGCCAACCCGCCGATGTGCTGCCGATGGCCCAACGCTATTTCATGTTCTGAGAGGACGCTATGACACAACTTCCTATCGCGCAAACCCTGCACCGCAAGGGGCATTGGAGTGGTCCTGCAACAACTTGCGAGCTGGATTACACCGAGCGGTTCGTGCGCCGTAAACGGCTGACGATGGTGTCTGGCGAGCATTTCATCGTTGATCTCGCACAGACCACCTCGCTGGATGATGGCGATGCGCTTGAGCTTGATACAGGCGTGTTGGTCCAGATCACTGCGGGCGTTGAAGAGCTTTACAGAATATCCGGCCCCGACCTTGTGCGGCTAGCTTGGCATGTTGGCAACCGCCATACGCCCTGCCAGATCAATTCGGATCACCTGCTGATCCAGGCCGATCCCGTCATTGGTCACATGCTTGAACACCTTGGCGCTGTGGTTGAGCCGCTTACCGCCCCCTTCACCCCCGAAGGCGGCGCATATGGTCATGGCCGCACCCATTCCCATGATCATGTCGCCACCGCACATGAGCACTGAACATGATGTCCTGATCCTCGCTCAATGGCTGTCACCTGCCTTTCCCGTCGGGGCCTTTGCCTATTCGCACGGGCTGGAAACAGCCATTCAAAGCGGCGCAATTGCAACTGCAAACGATCTGGAAAAGTGGGTATCCGATGTATTGAACTATGGCAGCGGGAGAAACGATTGCATCCTTTTGCGCGCTGCTCATGGGTGCGAGTCTAATGTTGCCTTGGAGGGTGTAAACCAAACGGCCTTGGCGGTTTCCGCGTCCAGCGAGCGGGTCCTTGAAACACAGCTTCAAGGAAACGCATTCAGTCAAATGACTGCCGCGATTTGGGGCAGTGATCAGGCTGCGCTTTGCTACCCTGTCGCAGTTGGAAATGCATCTGCACACATGCAATTGGACGTCGACTTGACTGCGGCGCTGTATCTTCACGCTTTTGCCAGCAATCTGGTGTCAGCGGCAGTGCGGGCTGTTCCGCTGGGCCAAACCGATGGGCAAAGGGTTCTCGCGGCCCTCATCCCGTTGTGCGACCAGATTGCTAAGAAAACCCAAGGCACCACGTTGGATGACCTGAGCAGCACCGCCTTTCTTTCGGATATCGCTGCTATGCAACATGAAACGCTTCAACCAAGGATATTCCGCTCATGACAGAACTTAACGGTCCATTGCGCATCGGTATTGGCGGCCCTGTTGGGGCTGGTAAAACGACGCTAACAGCCTGCCTTGCGCGCGCATTGCAGCCCGATTTCTCGATTGGGGTGATCACCAATGACATCTATACACAAGAGGATGCGGAGGCGCTGATGCGGATGCAAATTCTGCCGCAAGAC
>JAPKCR010000736.1 GCA_026421135.1 Sulfitobacter sp.
ACTCATCCTGCTCATGCCCGGGGTCGTGAACCAGTTGTTCTCATTGGGAGCTAATCTTTTGGGGTTGGATTTAGGCATCGAAACGCTAGCGCACATTCCGAACGCGGCCTACGGCGCACTGATTGTCATCTTCCTGATGGTCGAGCCCTTGGGGCTCGGAAAACTCTACGCCAATGTCAGGGATTACCTGATGGTTTGGCCCTTTGACCAGCTTAAGAAATAGGGGGCGACATGGCACAGCCTAAAACCACAGCGACCGACCAGATACTGTCTCTGAACAGCATTGAAGTTTTGTACGAATCAGTCCTGCTCGCGATTAAAGGGGTCTCGATCGAGGTTCCCCGTGGAGGAATGGTTGCCCTTTTGGGTTCCAACGGAGCAGGCAAAAGCACCACCCTGAAAGCAATCAGTGGATTGCTAAAGGCCGAACGGGGCAAGGTCAGCCGGGGGGAAATTTGCTTTGACGGTAAACTTATCGGCAACATCCTGCCGCAAGACCGCGTTGCGATGGGTATCTGCCACGTCATTGAAGGCCGCCGGGTGTTCGAGCATATGACACCGGATGAAAACCTTGAGGCGGCAGCGCCGATGTCGATGTCGCGCCAAAAGGTGAATTCGGAAAAAGCCCGCATATATGAGTATTTTCCGCGCCTTGCGGAACGCAAAGCATCACAGTCGGGGTATCTATCAGGCGGCGAACAACAAATGTTGGCCATCGGGCGTGCGCTAATGACCCAACCGCGCCTGCTGATGTTGGACGAACCCAGCCTCGGGCTTGCTCCGTTTCTGGTGGCCGAAATTTTTGGAATTATCCAGCGCATCAACAAGGAAGATGGCCTGTCGGTTTTACTGGTAGAGCAAAACGCGCTGGCCGCGCTGGAGATCGTTTCGCACGGCTATCTGATCGAAAATGGCCGCGTCGTGATGCACGATTCGGCAGAGGCGCTGAAGGCAAACTCCGACATTCAGGAGTTTTATCTCGGTGGAGGTGAAGGCAAGAATTTTCACGACATCAAGCACTACAGCAGACGGAAGCGCTGGCTGAGCTAGCGTTTGCGTTTGAATATTCACAGAGGAGGAACCAACCAATGAAAACCAAGACTTATGTAAAACGATTGGCTGCGGCAGCCGTGATGGGGCTGACAAGCCTGTCGGCCGCGAATGCAGCCGAGGACACGATCAAGTTCGGTATGTGTTATGATCTGAGCAAGTCCTACACATTTGTGACGCCGCAAATCACGCAGGCGGCGCAAGATCTGGCCACCCTGACCAATATGAAGGGCGGCATCGGTGGTCATGAAATTGAAATCATCGTTCAAGATCACGGCAACGAACCGCAGCGTGGTATTGAATGCTACGAAAAGCTCAAGCGTGAAGGCGTGTTTGTGTTCGACATGCTGTCGACGCCGGTTTCCATCGCTGTGCTGCCGCGGATTATGAAAGACAAGAATATTCTGATCCAATCTCTTGTCGGCCGGGGGGACGCCGCTGACGGATCGGTGTTCAGCCAGATCTTCCCGGTTGGTCCCACCTATTGGGGACAAGCCGCCAACGATATTGCCTATATCAAAGAGCAAAGCGGTGGTGACATGAAAGGTGTCAAGGTCGGTTTCGCCTATCTGGACTATCCCTTTGGTCAGGAACCGATCGAAATCCTGAAAACACTGGCCGAAAAAGAAGGCTTTGAGCTTTTGCTTTATCCGGTGCCGCTGCCCGGCAGTGATCAGGCGAGCGTCTGGACCAAAGTGCGTCGCGACAAGCCCGACTATGTGGTTGCCTGGCTTCTCGCAGGTGGGCACGTCGTTGCTGCCAAGGAGATGAAACGCAACGGCTTTCCGATCAGCAATTATATCTCGGTCAACTGGCTGAATGAGGTGGACATCGCCAACATCGGCGCCGAGGCCGCAATCGGGCTCAAGCGTGGGACCAATGTTGCCGGCGGGCAGGATCTTCCGATC
>JAPKCR010000105.1 GCA_026421135.1 Sulfitobacter sp.
TTTTTAGCTTCAGCATCGACATGGGTGACCAGAATTGTTGCCACATCATGCGCGGCCCGAAGGGTGATAAACAGGGCCATCATCTCTTCAACCAGTACTGGATCAAGCGACACGAATGGCTCGTCCATTAACAGTAGGTCGGGCTTTACTGCAAAGGCGCGCGCAAGCGAAAGCCGCCGCTGCTGCCCCAAGGAAAGTTGGTTAGGGAAATCCGCTTCGCGCCCCGACAAACTAACTTCGGCTAGGGCTTCTTGCGCCCGACCCGACGAGATCCCTGTTGGAATGGTGACGTTTTCCAACACCGTCCGCCACGGCATCAAGGTAGGTTCCTGAAACACCACGGCAACCCGCCCCGCGACCGTGCAGGTACCATCATACCGCTTTTCAAGCCCAGCAATCACACGCAGCAATGATGTCTTGCCCACACCTGATGGCCCAACCAGCGCTAATGTTTGTGACCGTGGCATGGTCAGGTCCATGCCGCCCAAGATCGACACCTCCCCATAGCGCAGCCCGCGCATGTGCAAGTCTAAAACGGGAGGATTCAACGCGTCTCTCAGAACCTATTCCTCGACTGTCAGGAACACACCATCGGGCAACGTCGTGGCTTTGCCCAATAACTTTTCACCGCCCAATTCCGCCATCAATTTCAGCATCCGGTCGGCCGCGGCGATATCAATCGGTGCGTCCTCGGGGATGCCGGCACGAAACCCCGCCTTGAGGCCTTCGAACTCCGCATCAGTTTTTGCGTTCATGCGCGGGCGGAGTCTATTCCATTCTGCATCATCCTGCGACAACAGGTCTTTTGCGGCCCGTGTCGCGTTATAAAATCCTCGCAGCAATTCCGGTTCGCTGCGCAGCATTTCACCTTTTACGACATACCCCAGCAAAGGCGTATCAGGGTCCAATCCCAGTGCCCGCGACGCATCCGCGATATCTAACAGCTTGCGCATGCCTACCGCTTCCATTTTGGCCGTAAAGTGCCAGAAATTAATCGCGGCTGCCGTCTCTCCTGACAGCGCTGATTTGAAGATTAAAGGCGGCGCGCCGAAGACCTGCTCTGTCTCGGCGCGTAGATCCATCCCGAATTGCTGCGCAGCATAAGCCTGAAGGATCAGCCAACTTTTATCCAGTGGGCCGCCCGCAATTCCAATTTTTGCCCCCTTTAAATCTGCAACAGTTTGCGCGGTACTGGTCTGCCCGACCATCACACCGCCCACGGCTTTGGAATAGGGGATGAATACATAGTCTTTGCCCGCAGCACGTTGCCGCGCCACCCAAAGCCAGTCTGACACAATCACATCGGCAGTGCCCCCCTGAAAGGCAACCATCGCAGCTGAACCCCCAGCAACACCTTGGACCTGGAGTGAGAGACCATTCGCCACGTCGAACTTGTGATGTGCGATTGTGTCTAGCTCCCAATTGACGGTGCCGAATTTTAAAACCGCAACGTTCAGCGTTTTGGGTTCGGCCAAGACGACATTGGACAAGAATATGCCAAGCGCCGCGCCCACCAACGATCTTAAAAATACCATACTCCGCTCCCCAATATGTCTTGCACGCTAGGCCACCAAGGCACCCTTATCACTGCGACCAAGGTGGCAGATGCTGCGCAATGGATTACCCCATGACTTACGACCATTGTTCAATACCCCCAAACAAACTTTGCACGAATACTAGCGCCAAGGACCAGTGCGCCCGTTCGAAGTGCGCGGCCTTTTGGGATACGCCCGCAACAGGGCACTAGGGAGGAGATCAACACTATGAACAGGTTTATCATTGCCGCAACCATCGGCATCATGGCGACTGTCGGACTATCGGGGGCACAGGCCGCCGGTGTGACCGAAGACATGCTGGCCAACGATAGCGCATCCACTGGCGACGTTTTGACAAACGGCATGGGCCGTCATCTGCAGCGTCATTCCCCGCTGGAATTGCTGAACAAGGAAAACGTCAAGAACTTGCAACCTGCATGGGCCTTTAGCCTTGGTGGGGAAAAGCAGCGCGGCCAAGAAACCCAGCCCATCGTGCATGATGGCGTGATGTACATCACCGGTTCCTACAGCCGTATGTACGCAATCGACGTTATGACCGGGAAAGAGCTGTGGCAGTATGATGCCCGCCTGCCCGAAGGCATCTTGCCTTGCTGTGACGTGGTGAACCGCGGTGCTGCCATCTATGGCGATAACGTCTATTTCGGTACACTTGATGCGCGAATCGTGGCGTTGAACCAAAAAACCGGCGATGTGGTGTGGAACAAGAAGATTGCCGATTACAAAGCGGGCTATTCCTATACGGCCGCACCGCTGATCGTTGATGGTCTGATTATTACCGGCAACTCGGGTGGTGAATTCGGGATCGTCGGCGAAGTACAGGCACGAAGCGCCGATACCGGCGATATTGTCTGGACCCGTCCGGTGATCGAAGGACACATGGGCACGCTGAACGGCGAAGAAAGCACTATGACCGGCGTGTTGAACGCGACATGGCCGGGCGATATGTGGAAAACCGGTGGTGGTGCCACATGGTTGGGTGGAACCTATGACGCGGACACCGACACGTTGGTTTTCGGCACAGGTAACCCTGCCCCTTGGAACAGCCACCTACGCAACGCAGGCACACCGACCGAGGGCAATACTGGCGATAACCTCTATGCTGCATCGCGCATCGGCATTGACCCCGCCACGGGCGAAATCAAATGGCACTACCAGACTACTCCGCGCGAAGGCTGGGACTATGACGGCGTAAACGAAGTCGTTGCTTATACCGATCGCAGCGGCAACAAGCGTTACGCCACGGCCGACCGCAACGGGTTTTTCTATGTTCTGAACCGCGAAGATGGCAAATTCGTCTCTGCTGTTCCATTCGTGAAAGATATCACATGGGCCAGCGGTATTGATGAAAACGGCCGCCCGATCTTTATCGAAGAAAACCGCCCAGGTAACCCCGCAGACGCAGCAGATGGCAAGAAAGGCGACGTTGTCTTTTCGTCCCCTGGCTTCCTTGGCGGCAAAAACTGGATGCCAATGGCACACAGCCCCAAAACAGGTCTGTTCTATGTTCCGTCCAACGAATGGGGCATGGACATCTGGAACGAGCCGATTTCCTATAAGAAGGGTGCTGCCTATCTTGGGTCCGGCTTTACGATCAAGCCTAACTACGAAGATCACATCGGCAGCCTTAAGGCGATTGACCCCGACACAGGTGAACTGAAATGGGAATTCAAGAACAATGCACCACTTTGGGGCGGTGTTATGACCACGGCTGGCGGTCTTGTCTTTACCGGCACTCCAGAGGGCGAATTCATCGCGTTTGACGATGAGACAGGTGAGCAGCTCTGGTCTTTCCAAACCGGTTCCGGTGTTATCGGCCAGCCGATCACATGGGAGCAGGACGGCGAACAGTACATCACCGTGATCTCTGGTTGGGGCGGCGCTGTTCCACTTTGGGGTGGTGAAGTTGCCAAAAAGGTAAACTACCTGAACCAAGGTGGTCTGCTATGGACGTTCCGTCTGCCCAAGCAACTGGCTTCTAACTAAAAGTCCTGACAAGGACTGATGACGCGCCTCCGAAAGGGGGCGCGTTTTTTTGTTGTCTCTAATACTTTTGGACAGGTGACTTGGGGGTCAGGTTCGGCCTAATCTTAAAGCATGATGGCACATAAATCAGCAAAACCCGATCAAGCTGCGGGTCGCACGTCTTACGGTTGGGCTTTGGTCGTTGATGACCACCCGCTATTTTGCGATGCTCTTGAGTTAACCTTGAAATCGGTTGCTGAATTCACCGCCGTCAAAACCGCCGATTGCCTTGAAAAGGCACTGACATTGCTGCAAGGGGACGAACCGCCGTCGCTTGTTATTCTTGATCTGAACCTGCCCGATGTGAACGGGCTGGACGGGCTGATCCGGCTGAAACGCCAGACCGAAAAAACACCGGTCATTATCGTATCTTCCATGACGGACAACGCCATCATCAGCGGGGCCATCGTGGCGGGTGCTGCAGGGTTTGTGCCGAAACACAGCCCGCGGGCCGTGTTTAAAGAGGCGATTGAATGCATCGGGCGCGGCGAAGTCTATGAACCCGCTGGCTATGTCGAAAGCAGCACCTCGACCCCTCGCGACGAAACCGTCAGCAGGCTGTCGTCGCTGACAAACCAACAAGCCCGCATTCTTGAACTGATCTGCGAAGGCAAATTGAACAAGCAAATCGCATTTGATCTCACCATTGCAGAAACCACGGTCAAGGCACATGTGACCGCCATTATGCGCAAGCTTGGCGTTCAAAGCAGAACCCAAGCGGTGCTTGTCGCGCAGGACGCGCGCTTTGCAAGCGTCTTGCCATCTGCAGGGTGACCAGAATATCCTTCCCCTCGGGGAGCGTTTCCAAAATGATAAAGACTGTTGAGTTAGGGCAACCGGCTGTCACGACCAAATCCGTCGTGCCGGCCATTGTGTTGACCGGTCAGGTATCATGGGACACTCCGTCACCCATTGCCCAGATAAAACAAGTGTTCGGTGATGAACCGTTGAGTTTTCTGACGCTGTTTGTGTCGCCCATGGCCGATTTTCCAACCATCGTCGCCGAGGCCAGAACACTTTTTCCCGACACCGATATCGCTACCTGCACCACCGCAGGTGAAATCAGCGCCGCTGGCTATGACGAAGGGAAGATTATTGCGCTTGGTTTCCCAACTTCGGGCTTCGCCACGACGTGTTTGTTGGTCGAGAATATCGATAATCTTGACCCCCTTCCCCTGATCGATCGCATCACGCTAGAGCGTGTCAGGTTGCAAGAACTCCACCCCGAAATGACCTCTGGATTTGCCTTTCTTCTGGTGGACGGTCTGTCGCGTGCCGAAGACGGGCTCACCGCGACGATCTCCCCTGCCCTGCGGGATATGCCCTTGTTTGGCGGCTCGGCGGGTGATGGCACGGATTTTGAGCACACGTCCGTCGCTTTAAATGGCAAGGTCGCACAAAATGCGGCTGTTCTGACTCTTGTCCGCAGCCGCTACCGCACGCAGGTCTTCAGTCTTGACCACCTTGTTCCGTCCGACAACCAAATGGTCGTCACGGCTGCCGATCCGGGCCGCCGCATTGTCAAAACCATCAACGCCGAGCCAGCGGCGCGTGAATATGCACGCATCGTGGGCAAAGACCCTGAACAACTGGATAGGCTGACCTTTGCCTCGCATCCCGTTGTTGTCCGTATTGGCGGCACCCACCACGTGCGCGCCATTCAGCAGGTCAACAGCGCAGGTGAGCTGGTGTTTTTCTCAGCCATCGATGAAGGCATGGTGCTAACAGTTGCCGCCCCGCAAAACATGGTCGAACACTTGCGCAGCAAGATGATGGGTCTTTCCGTTGAAAAAAAGCCAGCGCTTATTCTGGGCTGCGATTGTATCCTACGCCGCATCGAGGCCGAACAACGTCAAATCACCCGCGATCTGTCAGATGTGATGTCATCCTATAACGTTACTGGGTTTTCGACGTATGGCGAGCAGATCGGTGCTCTGCATGTGAACCATACGATGACTGGCGTCGCAATCTATGCGGAAGAAGACTAGCCCCATGTCCCTGATCAACCCCGCAGACACAATCGAGCGGCAGAACGAAAAGCTTTTGCAAATCACGCAATCGTTGATGCGGCGGGTCGAGCAGAAAAACGAACAGTCCGGATTTGCTTATCAGCAGTTTGAACGCGCTGCATTGCTGGAATCCGAGGTCCGCGAACGTACTCATGATCTGGAACGGGCACTGGACCTTTTGCAGGAATCCAACACCCGCCTCGAGATCGCGAACGATGAAACTGAAAAAGCGCGGTCCAACCTGACCGAAGCGATCGAAACCATCAACGAAGGGTTCGCCCTGTTCGAGGACAAGGACGGGCTGGTGCTGTCGAACAGTCGGTTTTGTCGCGACCTGATAGACATCGAGGGGAGGCTTGTTGGTGGTTTGCAGTTCGACGACTATGTCAAACTGATCTCGGAAAGCAAAATGCTTGCCCTTCCTGACGGGCAGACCGCAGCCGAATGGGCCGCTCAACGTTTGGCGCGGCATGGCGACGATCACGTCGTGTTCAACGTAAAACTGAAATGGGACCGTTGGTTGCAGGTCAGCGAACACCGCACTTCGCGTGGTGGCACCGTTATCTTGCAGACGGATGTCACCACAATCATCCGCCGCGAACGGCAAGAACGTGACAAAATCCGCGACAAGCAAGCCGAGATTTTGCAAGCCACTCTTGACCATCTGAATCAAGGCGTGTGCATTTTTGACAACTCGCAAACCTTGGTGGGGTGGAATTCCCGCATGAACGGTCTGTTCAAGGCGGCACCAAACGCCGCCGTTCTAGGGATGGGGTTTTCGGTGCTGCTTGAGCGCTTGAAAGACGAACTGACCTTTGGTCCCGGCTTTGGCGTAGAAGACCTGCGCGAATGGGCTAATTTAAAAAGCGGCCGCAAGCCCATCCTCTTTGAGATCACCCGCGATACAAGGCAAACCTATAGCGTTTTTGCCCAAGAAATGCCCGACCGTGGCCTGGTGATCAGTTTCACAGACGTGACCTCTGAGCGGGCCGCCGCGCGGACCTTGTACGAGATGAACGAACTGCTTGAACAGCGCGTTGACGACAGAACCCGAGAGTTGGAAATGGCTCTGGCAGAGGCCGAACGCGCCAATGCCTCAAAGACCCGGTTTGTCGCGGCAGCCAGCCATGATCTGCTGCAACCCCTGTCCGCCGCGAAACTCTTTGTGTCGTCGTTGTCTGACCAAACCGATCCAAAGGATACTCAAAACATTTTGGACAAGGCCGAAATGGCGCTTAGCAGCGTTGAACAATTCATCTCGGCCCTGCTGGACATCTCAAAGTTGGACTCAGGAAAGGCCGTTTTCGATGTACGTCCCTTGCGTCTGTCCAGCATTTTTGTCCCCCTTCGCAACGAATTGATTCCGCTGGCCGAGCAAAAGGGCATTGATCTGACCATCATGGAATGTGGCATGACAGTGGAAAGCGATCCGGGG
>JAPKCR010000106.1 GCA_026421135.1 Sulfitobacter sp.
TAGTATGTGCGCAAAGTGGCCCCCCTTTTTTTCGCGGCCTTCAGGGCATTTGGAGGTTGAGCGGATTTGGTCCAATTACAGCTTGTTCAGATGAGCAAAACCCACGCTAATCTCAAGACGCATCTTGGGATAGCGCAATATGGCCGGGGGGGGCGAATAGATTCATGATAGTTCATGGTAGGCATGGTGAGGGGGCACCGGCAGCAAATGTTTGCGGTTGTTGGGCCAAGCTTTGGTGAGTAAACGATTCAAAGTTCCGGGATAACTTGGCCCTCGCATAACTTGACATCTATGCTTCAGATTCTGGATTGTGCCGCAACTCCAAGAATTACTGACCGGCCAGTTGCTGGATATCGCTACACTGGGCTGTCAAAGCATTAAGCTGCGCAGCCCAATGTTCTAACGCTGCAAATCTTTTTGAGCCATTTCGCCACAGCCCGGCTGAACTTGGTCAGCCATTTTGTGTCGGCCATGGATTGAATAAACATTGCTTTCAGTCAATTAAAAGTCGGTTTTCTTGGTTGTGGTGCCGATGAGGAACAAAGCCGAACGCGCATAAGGCTAGGGAAATTGTGACCACTAGCTGGGGGTCCTTGTCACCGACCGGTCCCGGCAATAGGCCAATAGCGCTTCTACCGCGGCTGCGCCTGGAGCGATTGAAGCAGGATCCACACCGACAAGAGTAATTACCGCTTGAGCTTCATTCTGCCAATCGAGAACCGGCGCTGCGGCGGCGACAAGGCCTGGTATGAATTTGCCTTCTACTGATGCGAAGCCACGCTCACGGGTTCTTTTCACCATGTCGGAAATGCCGGCTCTGGTAGGTGTCAGATCAGGTGTGATTGCCGGGTTCCGGGAAGCGCGGCGCAGCTGAGCCTCCCTGGCGTTTTCGACAGCCCTTTCTGGTGCCCATGCCAGAAAAGCACGGCCCGTCGCGGAATTCAGGAGGGGGAGTGTCGTGCCTAGTCCCATTGACGTATCGGTTGGCGTTGCGCCGCGTTCCCACCGGACAACGGTTGCTCCTTGATTTGCCCAGACAGACAGAAGGACGGTCATGCCGGTCTCACTACACAGTTCGTCCAAGCGATCGGCAGCGTAGTTGACGAAATCATGACGCGCGATCGCGGCGAGGCCAAGTTGCATTGCTTCGGGCCCGATATCGTAGCGCCCAGACTTGCCTTCCTGTTTGACCAACCCGGCTTGCACGAAAGACGCAAGGTAGCGATGTACCTTGCTAGGGGGCATTCCGCACTCTCGGGCAATGTCGGACAATGAGCGCGGTCCGTTAAATCGGACCATTAACGCCAAGACACTTAAGGCTGTGTCCAGAGACTTTAGTCCGTGCCCTTGACCGTCATTTTCACTCATTCATCGTCTCCAGTATCCCACGCAGCTCGGCAAGTTCACCTGCGACGATGCCCTGTTCCGTTTGCATAAAAAGGCAACGGACCTCCTTACCTTTGAAAGTCAGCATATCCCCCACGTGCCCTTCATATGCAAGCGTCACGGTCTTTGCCGACCAGTCCGAAACATGAGTTCGGATCTCAAGCGCATCGCCGTCGCGCATGGGAAACCGGAATTGAGCCGATGCATCGATTAACCCGATACCTACAGAATGAAGTTTTTGGCACAGTTTTGCGTGGCCACCAGCAGGGCGTAAGAAGTTATGAAATGTTGCATCCATCCATCGGAAGGTGTTGGGATAAAAGACTATTCCGGCAGGATCGCAGTCCCCAAAGGTGATGTCGTAGTTCAGTGCAGAAGGCATTTTGAATTCCTTAATGTGAAATCGATTGCGCAATGTAGAATAATACATTAGACATTGTGCCAAGTCGAGACGGTTCGGGGAGGAATCATGTCTAAGCTCAGCAGCATAGAAATACTGGGAGGTGGACCAGCCGGCCTTTACACCGCAATTCTGATTCGGAAGCTTCTTCCAAATGTTCGGGTGCGCGTCACCGAGCAGAATCCAGAAGGCGCTACCTTCGGTTTCGGGGTCGTATTTTCGGACCAAGCGCTCGAATTTCTGAGGGCAGAGGATCCCGAGACTCACGATCTGATAACGCCGCATATGGAGCGCTGGCGGAACATGACGCTGAATCTGCCGGATGGTACTGTGACTTTGGACGGTGTCGGCTTTACGGCGATTGGCCGGTTGGAACTGATCGAAATTCTGAAAAATCGTGCGCGGGCGCTGGACGTCCCGATCCGGTTTAATACGCAGATCCATTCGCTTGACGAGTTGGATGCCGATCTGGTGATAGGGGCTGACGGCTTGAATTCACTTGTGCGGCAGTCAATGGAAGCCACCTTTAAGCCTAAGCTGGAATATTTCGACAATCACTTCGCTTGGTTTGGCGCGGAGATCCCGTTTGATACATTAACGCAGACCTTTATCGAAACCGATAAGGGGCCATTGAACGCGCACCACTACCGGTTTGCCCCTGATCGCAGCACCTTTATCGTCGAATGTGAAGACGCCACTTTTAACGCCTTTGGCTTCGCAAATATGGACGAAGATCAAAGCGCGGAATTGTGCAGTGATCTGTTCAAGGACGTGCTGAAAGGCACGAACTTAATCACCAACAAGTCTATGTGGCGGCAGTTTCCGCGCCTGTGGTGTGAAAATTGGGTCGCAGGACGCCACGTGCTCTTGGGTGACGCTGTCCACACGGCGCATTTTTCCATCGGTTCTGGCACACGCCTCGCACTCGAAGATGCAATCGCCCTCGTTCATGCTCTGGCCGCCGAAAAAGACGTGGATGCGGCGCTGGCTAAATATCAAAAAGAACGCCCGCCGATTGCACGCAAGATTGTCGACGCGGCAAATACGTCGGCAGATTGGTACGACACATTCGGGGAGAAGTTGGGCTTGGCACCTTTGGATTTTGCCCATGACTATCTTATGCGGTCAGGCCGGATGACCGAGGAGCGTTTGCAAAAAATCGCACCAGAGTTTGCTGCCCAATATCAGAAAAGTAGGGCGGTTGTAGGCTGAGCATCCGGCCGGCCACGGCCGAGCGGAAATAAAACCGTTTTGAGGAAGGGGTGTCGGTGCGAAAGCAACCGGCGTCAGTGGAGGAGCTATGTCTAATTTGTTGAGTGATGGAAATCTGGGAGGGGGTACCATTGTGGACCCTCTAAACGATCAAACGCCCGGTTCGATCGAAATCGGTTTTGACAAACGGCACCATTCCAACTGTTCCGAGGTTCTTTGGGAGAACCTGCAGCGCAACCCAGACCGATTGGCGGTAACTGGTCCTTCCGGCCAGATGAGCTATCGAACGTTGATTGCGGAGGCTGGCAAGTGGGGAAATGCATTCATCAACGCGGGATTGGCGCGCGGCGAACGGGTTGCGTTTTTCCTCGACGATACGCCAGTATTTCCTGCGGCCTTTTTTGGTGCTGTGCGGGCGGGTTTCGTGCCTGTTCTGCTTAACATCCAGACCAAGCCAGATGTCCTGAATTTCTTTCTCAAGGACAGCGGGGCGCGATTTGCAGTGGTCGAAGCTGACCACGTGGAGGTTTTCAACGGCGACACTCTGAAGGGTACGCAACTGCAAACGAAAATCGTGGCGAATGGTGACGCTCAAGGCTCAGGTTTCATTGATGGAAATGATTTCATAGCGGGACAGCCCGAAGTTCTGATCTGTGCAGACACCTCTGCTGATGACATGGCGTTCTGGATGTATTCGTCTGGGTCGACGGGGCGGCCTAAGGGCATTGTGCACTTGCATCATGATATGGCCTACATCCAAAAATCTTTTGGCGCGCATGTGCTAAAGTTGAATGAAACCGATATCTGCTATTCCGTACCCAAAGCATATTTTGCCTATGGTTTCGGCAATTCGCTAGTCTTCCCGTTTTCGTGCGGCGCGGCGACACTTTTGGTTCCCGGACAGCCGCTCCCTTCAGTCGTTTTCGACGCCATTGAGGCCTACAGGCCAACTGTATTGTTCGGCTTGCCGACATTGTACACGGCATTGGCCCGCGCCGAAGATATAGCTAGCCGCGATCTTTCGTCCTTGCGCCAGTCCATGTCCGCTGCGGAAATCCTTTCGAAAGATGTATATTCAGCGTGGAAGAACCGGGTGGGGCACGGGCCAACCGAAGGCCTCGGCTCGACCGAGATGCTGCATATCTACCTGTCCAATACGCTGGAAGATCATCGTCTGGGTGCCGCGGGCGCGCGGGTTCCGGGATACGAAGTCCGTCTCGAAAAGCCTGATGGCGAAACGGCTCAGCCCGGTGAGGAAGGCGTGATGTTCGTGCGTGGCCATTCTTCGGCCCCGACATATTGGAACCGGCCGGACAAAACGGCCGACACCATGCGCGGCGACTGGATCTATACGGGGGACCGGTTTGTTGAACGCGATGGCTACTACTTCTTTCAGGGCCGCGCTGACGATCTGATCAAGGTTTCCGGACAATGGGTCTGGCCGCTTGAGGTCGAACGTTGCCTGAACGAGCATCCGGACGTTCACGAATGTGCCGTACTGGCGCATCAACTCCCCGACAAGCGCATGGTCTTGCGCGCCGTTGTCAGCGTTGTTCCGGGTGCCGTCACAGGCGAAGCGCAAACCCAAAGCTTACGTGAGCACGTCAAGTCGAAGCTAACTCCGTACAAAGCGCCGCGCCAATTCGACTATGTCGACGAATTGCCAAAAACAGGAACGGGAAAAATCGACCGCCAGGCCCTTATCAGACTGCAGGAGATTGCAGGCTCCTAAGGCAAAACCAAAACCAAGTTCAATCAGAGGAATAAGAATGAAGACTGTCAGAGAAATTCTGTCCACGGGCATCTTGCTTGCTGGAATGGCCGGAGCCGCTCAAGCCCAGGTGCAATCATTTTCGACGCCGCCGCAGGGATCCGTCTGGAACACAATGGCTTCAGTCATTTCAGGTCAGGCCCGCGAAAGCGCTGGTTTGCGGATGGTCGTCCAGCCCTATGGCGGCAACGCACAGATGATGCAGGCAGTCGATGGCGCACTGGCTGAATTTTCATTGAACGACGTGAATGACGTTATCACAGCGGTTTCAGGAACAGGGGAATATGCGACCCCAATGCCTAACCTGCGGGTTGTCGCGCGGATCAATCCGTTTCCGGTCGGTCTGTACGTCAAAGAAGGCTCGGGCATGAAATCCGTGGCCGACCTTGCAGGTCACAGCGTGCCATCGGGATGGGATGCGTTTCCAATCGCGCGCTCGCATATTTCGGCCATTCTGGCTGCCGGTGGCCTAACTTGGGAAGACGTCAAAGGCGTACCTGTTCCCGAACTGATCCGTGGATCGGATGACATGGCCTCCGGTCGGGTCGACAGCGCATTTTTTGCGGTCGGTGGACCTAAAGTTGCCGAGGTGGATGCTTCCGTGGGCGGGGTCCGTTTCCTGACTGTAGAAGCAAACGACGAAACGCTCGCCAAGATCCAGGCTGTGCGGCCGGCCTTCTATTTCGCTGAGATTACCCCAGCTCCGCCCCGCGTAGGTGTGATTGAGCCGATGATGTTCGTGACGTGGGACAACGTCCTGCTTGCTGGGGCGCATGTGCCGGATGAGCAAGTGCAATCCCTTTTGGCAGTGCTGTTTGACGAGAAGGACGCAATCGGTTCGGCCTATCCTCCGCTGCGCGCGCTGAACATCGACACCGCCTACAAGGACTACCCCGGTGTCATGTATCACCCCGGCGCAGTTGCCTTCTTTGCCGAACGCGGCATCGCCCTGAGCGCGGGTCAGTAAATCTGCGATCCAGATGCTGAGAGGGCGATCACGTCGCCCTCTCAAGTTAAGAAACGAGGACCAAAGCATGGAAAATAAAATCAAATTGGATCCGGCAGGCGTCTGGAAAAAGCGCGTTGTCGGCATGCTTGCAGGTACCCTGACGATTGTCTCGGTCGCGCAAGCCGCCGATATTCCGTCACGTCTTGGCTATTCGTATTACACCGAGCAGTTTCTGGCCCTCGTCCTTGGCCTAAGTCTTGCGATCATTTTCCTCGTATCGGGCCGTAGCGAGAAGAGCGAGGGGAGCATAGGCGCTGTTCGAATGGTAGACTGGTTTCTATCCGCTGCGGGCCTGTGTCTTTCTCTATATGTTGCCGCCGCTTATCCTAGCCTCGTTGGGCGCGCGATGAGCTTGCCTTGGGATGCCCTCATCGTGGGGTCGCTGATGTTCATTCTGCTGCTCGACGGGTTGCGGCGCGCGGTTGGCTGGACCTTGGTGATCGTTGTTCTGCTGATTGTCGGCTACGGAATGATTGGGCATCTTGTGCCTGGCGCACTGCAAACCCGCGAAGTCGCCCCGCCGCGTCTTGCCGTGTACCTTGCATTCGACCCCAACGGATTGCTTGGGCTTACATTGAATGTCGCCGCAACAGTGGTGGTTGCCTTTGTTTTCTTTGGTCAGTTGTTGCTGCGTTCGGGCGGTGCCGATTTCTTCAACGACATTGCAATGGCAACCATGGGGCGTAAACGCGGTGGCGCGGCTAAAATTTCAATCGTGGCCTCCGGCCTGTTCGGCTCGATTTCAGGTGTCGTTGTCTCCAATATCGTGGCCACAGGCGTGGTCACAATCCGGCTGATGGTGCAGTCGGGCTTTCGCAGGACCACCGCCGCCGCAGTCGAGGCGGTCGCTTCCACTGGCGGTCAGATAGCACCGCCGGTCATGGGGGCTGTCGCGTTTCTGATGGCCGACATTCTGCAAAAGCCCTATTCCGAGATCGTCGTCGCCGCCATTGTTCCCGCACTCCTTTATTATGTCGCGCTATTTGTGCAGGCAGACCTGCAAGCGGCGAAACAGAATATTAAACCTCTGGACGTCGAGGATATTCCTGCAGTTGGGTCGGTGATGTCTCGCGGTTGGGTGTTCATCCTGCCTTTTGCGGCAATCGTCGCCGCGCTATTTTGGTTTAATCAACGCGCTGAAACCGCAGCCCTTTGGGGCGCAGGCGCTGCAGTGCTTATCGGGCTCACTGTGGGATACGGTAAAACCCATATGCGTCTGGCTGATCTTTGGCCTGC
>JAPKCR010000107.1 GCA_026421135.1 Sulfitobacter sp.
GCACGGCGTTCAACGCAGCGCCCTTGCGCAGGTTGTCGCTAACGCACCACAGGTTGATGCCGTTGTCGATTGTGCTGTCCTGACGGATGCGGCTGATGAAGGTCGCAAAATCGCCTGAACATTCGACTGGCGTGACATAGCCACCGTCTTCGCGCTTGTCGATTACCATGACGCCGGGTGCTTCGCGCAGGATATCGCGGGCCTCGTTCTCGTCCAGATGATCTTCGAATTCGATGTTGATCGATTCGGCGTGACCGACAAAGACGGGAACGCGCACGCAGGTGGCTGTAACCTTGATTTTGGGGTCGACGATTTTCTTCGTCTCGACCATCATCTTCCACTCTTCTTTGGTGTCGCCGCTGTCCATGAACACGTCGATATGCGGAATAACATTAAAGGCGATCTGCTTGGTGAACTTGCGCGGCGGCTTGTTGTCAGTTGGGTTATATATCGCTTTGGTCTGATCCCACAGCTCGTCCATCCCGTCTTTGCCCGCACCGGACACCGACTGATAGGTTGATACAACGACACGCTTGATCGTGGCGCGGTCGTGCAATGGCTTGAGGGCCACAACCATCTGCGCGGTCGAACAGTTGGGGTTCGCGATGATGTTTTTCTTGGAATACCCGTGAATTGCTTGTGGGTTCACTTCGGGGACGATCAACGGAATATCGGGATCATATCGATACAGAGACGAGTTATCGATGACCACGCATCCGGCCTTGGCAGCCTTGGGGGCGTATTTCTTGGTCGCTTCGGAACCGACGGCGAACAACGCAATATCCCAGCCCGTGAAATCGAACGTATCCAAGTCTTTCGTCTTGAGTGTCTTATCGCCAAAGCTGACTTCGGATCCCATAGACTTGCGCGAGGCAAGTGCCACGATCTCATCCACAGGGAAGTGGCGCTCGGCCAGAATGTTCAGCATTTCACGGCCCACATTACCAGTGGCACCCGCGATGACGACGCGATAACCCATCTTAAAACTCCAATACTAAAATGTGATGGTGCGCGCGTCTTATACCGCTTGGCGGGGCGGGGAAAGGGGGGTGGGCGTTAATGTGACGTGTCGCGTGAGAACAGATAGACCAACAGCCCTGCAGCCATCATCGCGGCGAACAAACTGAAGATCACGACATAGGGTGCTTGGACAGTGATAGCCGGTTGGCTGGCACCGTAGGCGCGGCCCGACAGGAACTGCGCAACACCCACGCCACCGATGCTGCACAGATTCAATAGCGTCATACCCCGGCCGATCAGTTGCGGCGGCAGAAAACTGCGCCCGTGCGCGATTATCACTGCGTATGTTGCACCGAAAAAGCCGATTGCAGCCATCAGTAATGTAGCCAACATCAAACCACTTGCCGGGAAAAAAATCAGGCCACACAGCGCCAAGAGGTTCAGGGTGGTGCCTATGACCACGACCCATTTTGTACTGCCCGCCAAACGGTCAAGTGGCCCATATGCGAAGGTACCTGCAACCATTGCAGCCCCCATCAATAATGTCGCCAAACCGATTTGGTGCGCATCAGCACTAAAGACGTCTTCGAAATAGGGGCCGATCCAAAGGCCCCGCAGCGCCCCGACTTGGGCATAGCTGACGGCCATGATCGGAAAAATGAACCATAGCGCTTTGATCTTGAAAACCGCCAACAGGCTTCCGCTTGCCTCGCCTTCGGGCGTGGCTGGGTCGCGAACCACGGCCCAGATGCCAAATGCTGTCAGGCTGGTAATGGCGCAAAGCCCCCAAAGCGAAGCGCGCCAACCGATTGTTTCTGCGGCAATGGCCATGGGATATGACGCAACAAGGTTGCCGCATGTGCCGACGCCAACCATGACGGACGCCAGAACCACGAAACGGGCGGGAGGAAATTCTCGCGCAAAGATATAGTAGGATGCCATCAAGACGGGGGCACAGCCGATGCCGATCAGCACCATCGCAATGTTGATATGCAAAGGCACGGTTGCCAAAGCAAACAGCGCAGCCCCGCCGCCACCACCAACCAACAACAATGTCGCCGCTGTTCGACGCGGCCCGATAGTATCAAGCGCCCATCCAACAGGAAGCTGCATGGCTGCAAAGGCAAAGAACCACAGACCGGACGCAAAGGCGAGATCTTCGGGGCCGGCCCCGATGTCTGACCTAAGTGCGGGGCTGAGGACTGCCAAGAAGGCACGAAAAAACTGGCTTAGCACATAGCCCAAGCCGAGGAGAATAATGCCGCGCATCATTTAAGTGTGTCTTGCCATTTGGAGGCCAATGCTTGGGCGGTATGGCTGAGGATCAGAATGTCGGCTCCTACAGCAACAAAGCGCGCGCCTGCCTTTATCGCGTCACGGGTCATCTCATCCTTAGTCGACAGAATGCCTGCGGCTTTGCCCGAGGCGTCAATTTTGGCAAGCGCCCCCATAATCGCCGCCTGCACATCGGGATGCATCGCATTTCCCATATGCCCCATATCGGCAGCCAGATCTGCGGGGCCGATAAACACGCCATCAATTCCGTCGATGGCAAGGATATCATCGAGGTTATCAAGACCTTTGACGCATTCCACTTGAACCAGAAGGCAAATCTGGTCGTTTGCTGTTAGACCATAATCGGTGATTTGCGAGAAACGTGCAGCACGGGTCAGAGCGTAGCCGACGCCGCGATCACCCTGAGGAGGGTAAGTGACATCACGCACCAGCTGGCGGGCTTGGTCCGCATTATCAACCCTGGGTCCCAGCACTGTCTGTGCGCCTGCATCGAGAATTTGTTTGATCAGGTAAGTTTCGCCAATCGGGACGCGGACAACAGCATGACTGGGCGATGCTTCAAGAACCTGTAGCTGTGCAAGGAGCGAGCGCAGATCGTTAGGGGCATGTTCGCCATCAATTACCAGCCAGTCAAATCCTGCCGTTCCCATAAGTTCCGCGCTATAGGCATCCGCAAGGCCAAGCCAGCACCCGAAAACCGTTTTGCCGTCTTTGAGGGCTTGCTTGAACGGATTATGTAGTGCGGGCATGGGCGTTCTCCTTGGCGATATGTTCAAGGGCACCCTAGGGGGATGAATTGACCACTGTCCAGAGGGGGCGCTACCCCCGCCGCCATTTGGCGGCTCCCCCGGAGTTTATTTGGCAAAATTAAGGGATTAAAGGACTTTGATGACGGTCTTGTCGATGGCCAGCATATACCCGCGGCGTGCGATGTTTTTGACCAGGAGTTCGGACACGATCTGATTGCCAAGGGTGTCACGCAGCCGCTTGATCCGCGTTGCACCCGCTGCTTCGTCACAGTCCGATGCATTGCGACCAGATATGACACCTTCGATTTCGGAACCTGAAAGGACGTCGTCGTCCATTCGCGCTTCGGCGAGGACGGACATCGTTTCCATCGCGGCGGCGGTCAGTTTAAAGCCGAGGTTGTTGAGGTATACAGTATTTTCCTCGCGGCTGATGAGTAGGGAGTTTACCTGAATACCGACCCGTTCGATTTGGGCCATACGTCGGTTAAAGCCGATGAGCATAATGAGAAAAGCAAGTGCTGCGATCAACATCGCTGTGGCAAAAACCAGCAGGACAATGATGACAATCCGGTAGCTTGAAAGAGTTTCGGAAAATGCCGTGCCTGATTGGGCAAGGATTTCGAGCAGTTTGATTTCGGCCTGTGTGGTCAGGTCATCATTTTCGATGAAGATGCGTTCGACCTGCGCGTTAAATGCATTTGCATCGGGCAGGGCCCATAACAGCAGACCTGCACCGATTAACAGAATCAATGTGACAGCGGCAATTCCACCGCCGACGAAACGGCCACCGGCGCGGCGTATCTCAGAAGCGGAGGAAGTTTGGTCCGGCACTGTCTCTCCTTTGATTTAGTCCTTCGTCACCAAACACGGATACAACGTTTAGCAACGTCCAACCTTTTGCCGCGAGGCGTTGAGTCAGTTGGGCGCGCGCAGCAACCTTGCTGCAGGCCCCCGATATTTCGGCGACGCCATAGTGCAGCCGCAGTGGGTTTTCTTGCTTTGCCTTATAGTCTGCATAGCAACCAGCGGCCTGAGCAGGCAAAGCTGCAAGGTTGATGGCGGCAATCATAACCAAGGAATATACGATGTGTTTCATAGTGGAAGCTTTGCGCTTTTATAGATGGTTATTCAATATCGGTTGGTTCTGGGTTGCTTTGTTATCCGATAACAAGGGTCCGTTATTGCCTGTCCGAACGGGGTTGGGCCAGTTTGAACTCACAGGCCGAATACGAATTTGGCATTGCATGGGTTTGGGCCCGTGCCCCTCAGTGAAAAGGATCAGACCCATGTATCACAAGTTTATAGCAACCATCACCGCCGTTTCCATTGCGATCACAGGTTCAAGTGCCACGTCAGCCGCTGCCGGGGATCGAAATCGTGACCTTGCACGAATTGCGGTGGGTGTTCTGGGTGTCGCGATCATTGGCAAGATCATTAGCGACAACAACAAGGATCGTAAGCAGCAAGCGTATGTTAACCAGGGTCGTGCAAATCGAGACCATGTGGTGACGCGCCAGCACATTGAGCCACGTCCATTGCCACGTAAATATCGCAAGCAAAAGCGGCATCATCGTCATGACAGCAAGCTTTTGCCGCAAAACTGTTTCAGAAGCTATGACACGCGTCGCGGTCAGGTGCTGATGTTTGGCAGCCGGTGTCTGCAAAATAATTACCGTCATGCAAATCGCTTGCCGCAGCATTGCGCACAGACAATTCGCACCTTTGATGGAAAGCGGAGAGGATATGACGCCCGCTGCCTTCGTGGTGCGGGATACCGTTTGGCGCGGGGTTAATCCCACGCGCTAAAGCTGGAGGGCCTAACCGCCATCCAGATTGAAAGGGAGGGGTGTTCGGGCACCTCTCCCTTTTTTACATTTGGTTGGTATGGCTCACGTGCGCCTTCGGCGAGGATATTGTTTGGCCAAATGAACCCTAGGGGTTGAGAATCGGCGGGGTCTGGGGTTGTTGGCGGCATGGGACCAGATTTTAATTTTGAACGAGATGCTTATGCGCGCGGGTTTTCGCGGGTTGCAGGCGTGGATGAGGTTGGTCGTGGACCATTGGCAGGCCCGGTGACGGCTGCGGCTGTTGTATTGGACCCGGCCCGCATTCCAGACGGATTGAACGATTCAAAGAAGCTCAGCAAAAAAGCGCGCGAACGTTTGTATGAAGAGATCATGCAAGTTGCCGACGTCAGCATCGCCCACGCATCAGTTGCGGAAATCGAAGAGTTGAACATTCTGCGCGCCAGCCACCTTGCGATGGTGCGCGCGCTGGACGGTCTGAAACAACCTGCCGACTTCGCGCTTATTGACGGCAACATGCTTCCGCGGGATCTGAAGATAAAGGCGCTGACGGTGATCAAGGGCGATGCGCGGTCTCAGTCGATTTCGGCTGCCTCAATTATGGCTAAAATATGTCGGGATTGTGTCATGTTGTCATTGGCGCAACAGCACCCCGGATATGGCTGGGAAACAAACATGGGCTACGGGTCAAAAAGACACATAGAGGCGCTCCAAAATATTGGGGTAACCCCACACCATAGACGTTTGTTCAAGCCGGTACACAACATGTTGTATCAAGATAAATAACTAACCAGTTGATTCAAAAAAGAAATTGACCACGAATCATCTGTCAGGGCATCCTAGTCTCAACCAAGAGCACACAATGTGCCGGGACAGAGGCAGTTATTATGAAGACGATCACAAAGGGTGCAGACGCACTTCCCTTGAACACAATTATTGCGGGCGATTGCATTGATGCGATGAATGCGCTGCCCGAGGGATCAATCGATCTGATCTTTGCCGACCCACCCTATAACCTGCAATTGCGGGGCGATTTGCATCGGCCTGACAATTCAAAGGTTGATGCGGTGGATGACGCATGGGACCAGTTTTCAAGCTTTGCCGTATATGACGAATTCACCCGGGCCTGGCTGAAGGCCGCGCGCCGGTTGCTAAAGCCAAATGGCGCAATCTGGGTGATCGGCAGCTACCATAATATCTTCCGAGTTGGTTCTGCCCTGCAAGACCAAGGCTACTGGATTTTGAACGACGTTGTCTGGCGGAAATCCAATCCGATGCCAAACTTTCGCGGCAAACGCTTTACCAACGCCCACGAGACGATGATCTGGGCCGGGAAAGACGAAAACGCAAAATATACCTTTAACTACGAGGCGCTAAAAGCCCTTAATGAAGGTATCCAGATGCGCAGCGATTGGGTTTTGCCGATCTGTAACGGTCACGAACGTCTAAAAGACGATGCTGGCGACAAAGCGCATCCAACTCAAAAGCCCGAAAGCCTGCTGCACCGCATCTTGGTTGGCTCTACCAACCCGGGTGATGTAATCCTTGACCCGTTCTTTGGCACAGGTACGACCGGTGCTGTCGCTAAAATGCTGGGCCGTGATTTCATCGGGATCGAGCGGGAGGAAGCGTACCGGAAGGTTGCGGAGAAACGCATCAAATCCGTGCGGAAATTTGACAAGGAAGCGTTGCAAACGACAACATCCAAGCGATCTGAACCGCGCGTGCCATTTGGCCAATTGGTCGAACGCGGCATGCTACGCCCTGGAGAAGAGCTTTATTCGTTGAATGGTCGTTTTTCGGCCAAGGTCCGTGCAGATGGCACGCTGATCGGCAACGAGGTCAAAGGATCCATTCACCAAGTGGGGGCCGCCTATGAAAAGGCACCCAGCTGTAATGGATGGACATACTGGTGCTACAAGAAAGACGGCAAACGTGTGCCGATCGATATTTTGCGCCAGCAAATTAGGGCAGAAATGGCCAACTAGGCCGCGCCTTTTCCCACAGTTACACGAACACCGCCGGTGCCCGCGTCCTTCTGCATGAAGGAACGCCTATAAGGGTACTCACCTTGGCCCCGCCTGTCTGGCGGGGTCTTTTTCGTTGCAGACTCGCCTATTGCAGGCGCGGTTGCGCCTTTTGAGCATGGTTAAATGCATCCAAAAGATAGTGATGGCTGAACTCAGATT
>JAPKCR010000108.1 GCA_026421135.1 Sulfitobacter sp.
CTAAGGGGGCGTGAACTGCCCCTTACTTGTGCCGCATCTGTCGAAAAAGCGAGATCGAATAAATCACCAAAGCTGCCCAGATTAATGGAAATGCGATCATCCGCGCGCGGCCAAAGGGTTCGTCGAAAACCAGCACGGCGCATAGAAAGATCATCGTCGGCGCGATGTATTGCAGGATACCAATGGTGGACAGGCGTAGTCGCTTTGCCCCGTTGGCGTACAGGATCAACGGGACGGCCGTCACCACGCCGCACCCAGCAAGCATCCACGTGTTAAACGGTGTTCCTTGGAAAAAATGCGTTTGACCCGTGGCGCTAAGGTACCCCAAATAGATCAACGCTGGGATCAGCAGGATCAACACCTCAAGCAGGAACCCTTGGTTCGGGCCTATCGGAAGACGTTTCTTGGCCAAGGCATACAAGCCAAAGGTCACTGTCAAGCTAAGCGCAACCCAAGGGAATTTCCCTGATTCCACCGTCAAAATCGCGACAGCAACCCCAGCCAGGGCAATCGCGGCCATTTGCATTTTGGATAGACGTTCGCCCAGCAAAACAGATGCTAACAAAATGCTGAACAGCGGGTTGATGTAATAACCCAATGACGCGTCCAGCGCGTGACCCGAATTGACCGCCCAGATATAGATACCCCAGTTCAGCGAAATCAGCGTTGCCGTCACGCATCCCATCAGCAGGGTTCGCGGGGACCTGAATGCCTCGCGCAGGGTGGCAGTGCGACCCAGCAAGATCAGAACCAGTGCGCCGACGGGCACAGACCAGATGATCCGGTGCACAACAATCTCGGCCGCCGGAATATGCGCAATCGCCTTCATGTACAGCGGCAAAAACCCCCATAATACATAGGCCCCAATCGCAAAACCCAGCCCTTGTGGCGTGTCTTCGGACTTTGGCTGGTAATCGGCTGATAGGGTGTCTGGATTTCGCATGATGGTCTCCTTGCTGCCTTGCTTACGCTCGGGACAGCCGGACTGCCAGCATCAAACCTTCACACGTTCTGCAGAAGGGTCGTACATCGGTTTCAACGACGCATCGGCCTTTACCCGCGATCCCGCGATGTCGATTTCAAATGATGATGCCAACACATCTGCTGCGGTTTCACCCTCGCAGGGCACGTACCCCATGCCTATGGCTGCCCCCAGATGATGCCCGTATGCCCCTGATGAAAGATGGCCAACAATCTGCCCGTCGCGCAAAATTGGTTCGTTATGATACAACAGCGGTTCGGGGTCGGTCAGCTTGAACTGCACCAAGCGCCGTGCCAGCCCCGTTTCCTTCTTTCGCAAAACCGCATCGCGCCCGATGAAGGTCGATTTGTCGGTTTTGACAGCAAAGCCAAGCCCGGCCTCAAGCACGTGATCCTCGCTGGTAATATCGTGGCCGAAGTGGCGAAATCCTTTTTCGATCCGTCCACTGTCCATCATGTGCATGCCACACAGGCTAAGATCCAAATCTTGCCCTGCTCCCATTAGTGTCTCGAACGCGTGGGCGGCCATGTCCGTGCTTACGTAGACCTCCCAGCCCAGTTCACCCACATAGGTTACGCGGTGTACGCGGGCCATGCCCATGCCAAGTTCGATTTCCTGCGCGGTGCCAAAAGGGTTCACTTCATTGGAAAAATCGTTCGGCGACACCTTTTGCATCAGTTTGCGTGCGTTCGGCCCCATCACGGCCAGCACGGCCTCGCCTGCGGTTGTATCCGTGATCACCACATTGAAATCACCCTGATGTCGGCGCATCCATGTCTGATCCGCCAGACGGGTCGCCGCAGGTGTGACCACCAGATAGGCGGTTTCCGAAAGCCGCGTAACAGTCACATCCGCTTCGATCCCCGCCTGGTCGTTCAGAAATTGCGTATAGACGATCTTGCCCACGGGCACATCGTACTGGCCGCCTCCAATGTGGTTCATAAACGCTGTCGCATCGCGGCCCTCAACGCGAATTTTCCCAAAAGAAGACATGTCGTACATGCCAACATTGTTGCGCACAGCCGCCAGCTCGGCGGCAACATTGCCAAAGAAGTTCTGACGTTTCCAGCTATACTCATACGCAGGCGTCTGACCGGGGTTGGCAAACCAGTTAGCACGCTCCCAGCCAGCAAGCTCCCCCATCACCGCACCATGGTCCAACAGCTGCGCATGAAATGGCGTCCGCCTGATCCCACGCGCCGTCGCCTTTTGCCGGAAGGGATAGTGGTCGGCATAGAGCAGACCCAACGTTTCTTTTGACCGTTCCACCAGATAGCTTTTATTGCCCTGAAACGGCTGCATTCGTCCAATATCCACATCGCCCAGATCAAAGGGTTTCGCGCCATCGTCCATCCACTGAGCCAGCGCCATACCAGCACCGCCCGCCGATTGAATACCGATCGAGTTAAAGCCAGCAGCTACCCAGACGTTGTCCATCTCGGGGGCCAGCCCCAGATGATAGGCATCGTCAGGGGTAAAACTTTCTGGTCCGTTAAAGAACGTGTGAATCCCCGCCTCTGCCAGCATCGGCATGCGGTTGACTGCAGCCTCAAGGATCGGCTCGAAATGGTCGAAATCTTCGGGCAATTGGTCAAATTCGAAACTGTCGGGAATGCCCTGCATCCCCCATGGCTTCGACACCGGTTCAAACGCACCTAACATAATTTTGCCCGCATCGTATTTATAATAGGCACATTCATCAGGGACCCGAAGCACAGGCAATTGTTCCAGCCCCTTGATCGGTTCCGAGACAATATAAAAGTGTTCGCAGGCTTGCAGCGGGATGCTTGTCCCAAGCATCTGGCCAACCTCATGCCCCCACATCCCCGCACAGTTCACAACGTGATCGCAGGTGATCTTATCTTGGGTGCCATCTTCGGCCACATATTCCACGCCAGTGATCCGCCGCCCGTCACGCAGCGCCTTGGTCGCTTTGACCCGTTCGAATATCTGCGCACCGCGCTGCCGCGCACCCTTGGCCAGCGCCAGCGCGATATTGCCCGGATCGCCCTGCCCGTCTTTATCGAGGAAAACACCACCTGTAACACTGTCCGTGTTTAGATGGGGATAGCGGGTTTTTACCTCCTCCGGTCCAATCTCTTCGATATCCACACCAAAGGCCCGCGCCATAGCGGCCGAGCGAAAGATTTCCTCGCGCCGTTCGTCTGTCAGCGCCACGGTGATCGACCCACAGCGCTTGAACCCCGTAGCAACGCCTGTTTCGGCCTCCAAGCCGCCGTAGAGTTCTTGGCTGTACTTTGCCAACCGCGTCATATTGGCCGTCGCACGCAATTGCGCGATTAGACCGGCTGCGTGCCATGTCGTGCCAGACGTGAGCTGCTTTCGTTCCAGCAAGACCACGTCTTTCCACCCTAGCTTGGTCAGGTGGTAGGCGACAGAGCATCCGATGACACCCCCCCCGATGATGACAACGCGCGCTTGAGAGGGGAGTGCCATAAGATTTGTTCCTTAGACGATGGTGTGACCCGCCGTGCGCAACCGCTCGGCGATTTCTTTGATGTGGGCAGGTCCGACTTCACAGCAGCCACCAGCGATGGTGGCCCCTTGTTCAATCCAGCCCATGACGTGATCGGCATAGGCCGCCGGCGTCAAATCGCGCCGTGCGCTTAGGGAATCGACCGTGGGTTTGTCGCCCAGGAATTCTTGCGTGATCTTTTCGAAACCATTGGCATAGGCCCCAAAAGGCAAGCCGGCTGTTTTCAAGATATCCAAAGCGGGTTTGATCGCTTCGGGTGATGAACAGTTGATAAGCAGCGCGGCGGCTTTGCCCACATGGGGCAGCACATCGGCCAGCGGTTCGCCCGAGCGCAGACGCGTGCCGTCTTGGTCATCGACCGACAGCGCCACCCAAACCGGCAGACCCGTCTCAAGCGATGCATCCAGAATGCTGCGCGCATGCAAGACCGACACAACCGTTTCACACAAAATCAGGTCCGACATCGGGGCGGTCATCTGTGCCTTTTCGCGGTAGATCTTGATTGCTTCATCATAATCCGGGTGCAGATCCGGGCGGTAGCTGGCCTTGATCGGCCCGATAGCACCCGCCACACGCGCGCCCTTAAAGTCTGCCGCAGCGGCCTTAGCCTCGGCCATTGCCGCATCGTTCAACTCGACAAAGCGGCTCTCGTACGGGGTGCCTTCCAACCGGTCGCGAAAGATCGCGTAGGTGTTGGAAGTCGCGATGGTGGCACCCGCATTAAAATAGTCGCGATGCACCGCCTCGACCATACCAGGGTGGTCGATCATGACCTGCGTGCCCCAAAGCGGCGTTGCCTTGTCGCCAGCACGGTGGACCAATTCTTGCCCCATGCCGCCATCAAGAAGGGTGATGTCTGTCATAACGTCTCCTGTTTAGCCGACGTTCATCAAGAACTCCGACCCGTTTTCTTTCCAAGAAAAAATCTACGCCCGCAGGCGTTCGTTTTCCGGATCCCAAAGCGGTTGATCCGCCTGCACAATTGCGCGGCACTTGGTCCCGAAGATGCCCACATAGACTTCTGTTCCTGCTTTCGCTAGGTCAGCCCGCAGCATCCCGAATGCGATTGATTTGTTCACACGGTATCCCCAATCACCCGACGTTGTTTCGCCGACCACCGTGCCCTCGTGCCAAAGCGTCGACATATAGGGCGCGTCTTGGTCTCCCGCCTCAACGACCAGCGTAACAAAGCGTTTTGACACCCCTTGCTGATGCTCATTTTGCAACGCGGCTTTCCCTGGAAAATTCTGCGGCTTATCCAACTTAACGAACCGATCCAACCCGCCTTGCAGCATGGTATAGTCGGTTGATAAGTCGCCTTTCCAAGTGCGATACCCTTTTTCCATCCGCATTGAATTCAGCGCCCACATGCCAAACGGCTTTGCACCGGCACCCGTCACCGCCTCGTAAAGCGCAGGCATATCGGCAATGGCCGCGTGAATTTCCCAGCCAAGTTCCCCAGCAAAGCTGACTCGCGCTAAAGCGCAATCCACACCCGCGACAACAGCGGCCTGATGTGACAACCACGAAGCAGATAAATCGGCCTGCGTATTCAAAGCCTCAAACAGATCGCGTGACTTCGGGCCTGTCACGATCAAAGTTGAAAATTCGCGTGTGTGGTCCGTCAATGTCAAACCCGCCTCCTGCGCGGGGCGGAGTACGTCGAAATCATGCCATTGAGCTGTTGCGGCGGTGATTAAGGTAAAGGAATCTTCACCGTGACGTAGACAAGACATCTCTGTCACGATCCGCCCGCGGTCATCGGCGAAATAGGCAAGGTTCATCCGCCCGACCTTGGGCAGGCCACCTGTAATGCGCCCACGTAGCCAGTCAGCGGCCCCCGCGCCAGACAGATTGAATCGCGAGAACCCCGGCAGGTCCAGCACGCCGACATGGTCGCGCACCGCCTCGCATTCCTCGCGGATGCGCAGTGCCCACGGGCCGCCGCGATCCCATGTTTGCGTCGCCTCTTCCGACACATCATCGCCCGGTTGCGCGAACCAATTGGCGCGCTCCCAGCCGTTATACACCCCCAACTGCCCGCCTTGTGCGACAATCCGGTCATGCACAGGCGACAGTTTTTTATTCCGGTCTGCGGGCCAGACGTGGCGCGGGAAATGCATGGCGTATTCGTGGCCGTACACCTCCATCGCTTTTTCGTTCGCGTAATCCTGATCGGTGTAATCGGTATAACGTCGTGGATCGGTCGCCCACATATCCCATTCGGTCTGGCCGTCAATAACCCATTCGGCCAGCACCTTGCCCGCGCCACCGCCTTGCGTGATGCCAAAGGTAAAGACGCAAGCCTCGAACGCATTTGACACGCCGGGCATGGGGCCTAGCAGTGGCAACCCATCAGGTGCATATGGGATCGGGCCGTTGATAACCCGCCCGACGCCAGCCGTGCCAAGGATCGGCACGCGCGCCATGGCGTCTTCAATGTACCATTCCAGCCTTTCTAGATCGTCGGGGTATAGCTGGAATGAAAAGTCGTCGGGCATCGGATCATCGGGCCGCATCCAATGACCCTTACAGTTCCGCTCGTAAGGGCCAAGATTTAGCCCGTACTTGTCTTGCCGCAGGTAGTAAGAACTGTCGACGTCACGCAGCAATGGCACTTTGTGGCCTTGGGCCTGTGTCCACTCCTTCAGCTCGGGGATGTCGTCGGTCAGGAAATATTGATGGCTCATCGTCGCCATCGGCACGGTGCGCCCGCCGAAAGGTTTGAACCATTCGCCAACGCGCTGCGCATAATATCCGGCTGCGTTAACTACCTTTTCACACCGGATATCGCCCTTGGCCGTGTGCACAATCCATTCGCCATTCTCGCGGCTCACACCCGTTGCGGGGCAGAACCGTTCGATCCTTGCGCCCATATCGCGGGCACCTTTGGCTAGCGCTTGGGTCAACTGTGCGGGGTCAATATCACCATCATCTGGATCATAAAGACCGCCCGCCAGATCATGCGTTTCGATAAAGGGGTATTTTTCCTTGATTGCGGCAAGGTCCATCATTTCAAGGTTCAGACCCTGATAATTGCCCATAGAACAGGCACGTTCAAACTCCATCATGCGATTTCTATCATGGGCCAACCGGACCGATCCGGTGACGTGGTAATTCATCGGATAGTCGACTTTTTTCGCCAGCCCTTTGTACAGTTCCAACGAATAGCGCTGCATGTTCATGACGGCCCATGATGTGCTGAAACTGGGGCAGTTCCCCGCGGCATGCCACGTCGATCCGGCGGTCAGTTCGTTCTTTTCCAGCAAAACGCAATCGGTCCAGCCCATTTTCGCCAGATGGTACAGTGACGAGACGCCCACGACGCCGCCCCCGATGATGACAACCCGTGCTGTGGTTGGAAACTCAGCCATCTTCCTTCTCCTTTTGGGGGACGCTGTCGGTGATGTCGTAATAATCACCCTTGTTCGAGACAAAAATCGGCCGCGTCTGGTGCGACCCGTAAGGGGCGTTATTTGCAGCACAAAGCTTTCAAGAGTCTTTTTCTTTGGAAACGA